>DASXJO010000502.1:0-5876 GCA_036497385.1 Candidatus Angelobacter sp.
GGCTATCTGCACCTGACGGCACGCATCAAGGAGCTGATCAATCGCGGCGGCGAGAAGATTGCGCCGTTGGAGATCGATGCAGTAATGATGACGCATCCCTGCGTTGCTGAAGCCGTGGCTTTTGGCATGGCGCATCCCACCTGGGGTGAAGAAGTGGCCGTGGCCGTAGTGCTGAAAGAGCCACAGACTGAAGCCGTCCTGATCGAGCACTGCAAGCAGCACTTGGCGGACTTTAAAGTCCCCAAGAAGGTACATATCGTGGAACAGATTCCGCGGACCGCGACGGGAAAAATTCAGCGCCGCGCAGTGGCCGCGGCATTCGCAGGCGGCGAGAAGTGAAATTCCTGATTGTCGGGGCCGGAGCTGTAGGCGCGTACATTGGCGCAATGATGTCGCGCCAGGGATATGACGTTACCCTGCACGCTCGCGGTCCGCACCTGCGCGCCATGCAGGAAAAAGGCGTGCGCGTGATCAGCGCCGACGATGATTTCGTGGCGCGTCCACGTTTGGTGGCTGACCTGCAAGATGCCGGGCCAATGGACGTGGTATTTCTCTGCGTGAAAGCCCACGGTCTGCCTCCGGTGGCACAACACCTGGCCCCTGTGCTGGGACCCGAAACCGCCGTGATCAGCACACAAAATGGAATTCCGTGGTGGTATTTCCAAGGCGATGGAGGACCGCTGGCCGGAACGCGGCTGGAACGGGTTGATCCGGGCGGGGTGGTTTCACAGGCAATTGAAGCGCGGCGGGTGATCGGATCGCTTATCTATTTCGCGACTGAAATTATTGAGCCCGGCGTGGTGAAGCATAACGAAGGCAATCGCATGTCCTTGGGCGAGCCCGATGGCAGCCGGTCAGAGCGCATAAAAAAAATTGCGGAGGCGCTGATCGCTTCCGGCTTGCGCGCGCCCGTAACCACGCATCTGCGCAATGAAATCTGGGTAAAGATCCTGGGCAACGTGGCATTTAATCCCATCAGCGCGCTCACCGGAGCAACGCTGGCCCAGATATTGACCAACACTGAAACTACGAATCTGGTTCGCAATATCATGCAGGAGACGGAAGCGTTGACGGAGAAACTGGGCGTGAAGATGCAAGTTTCAATCGATCAGCGCATGGCGGGAGCAGCCAAAGTCGGGGAGCATAAAACATCCATGCTCCAGGACCTGGAAGCAGGACGGCCGCTGGAATTGGAAGCGATTGTTGGCGCGGTGCTGGAGGTGGGAGAACGAATCGCCCTTCCCATGCCGCACACACGGAGTGTTTACGCCTGTACCAAGTTATTGGCCGAGCGCCGTAGCGCGGCGGCGCAAAAAACTTAACCTTAGAGGGGAAACACCATGAGCAAGCGTTGGATTCAATTTGGAAGCGCCGTGATAGCTATGATCATGATAGCTAACCTTCAATATGCGTGGACGCTTTTCGTCAAGCCGCTGCAGGACGCACACAAGGACTGGAAGCTACCCGCCATCCAGTGGGCCTTTACCCTTTTTATTTTTCTGGAAACCTGGATCACACCGGTTGAGGGTTGGCTCATTGATCGCCTTGGCCCCCGTATCTTTCTCTCGGCCGGTGGACTGCTCGTTGGCATTGGCTGGACTGGGATGGGCTATGCGCATTCCCTGACGCAGCTTTACGTTCTCTACGGAACTGCCGGAGTTGGCGCGGCATTTGTCTATAGCGGATCCATTGCCACGGCGCTGAAATGGTTTCCTGACATGCGCGGCACCGTCTCCGGTTTCATTACCGCGGGCTTCGGCGCGGGCGCGGCGCTCTTCATTCCTACTATCATCGCGCCACTGCTTGCTCGCTCGGGCTATCAGAAAGCGTTTTTTTACACCGGCATTTTTCAGGGACTGCTGATCATTATCGCGGCCCAGGTCCTGCACAATCCCGGACCCGACTTCCATGTTTCGTCGACTGCGAAAAAGGTCGTCTCGGCGCGCATCCGGCGCAACACGGAGCAGTTTAACAGCGGCCAAATGATGTTGACGCCGCACTTCTGGATTTTGTATGTCGCCTTCGTGCTCACCTCGATTGGAGGACTGATGATCACGGCGCAGGCAGCGCCCGTGGGCAGAAGCTTGAAGATTGCCGCCTGGGCCGTGCTCGCGGCAGTTTCCTGGAGCCGCGTTGCCAACGGTCTAGGCCGCATCATCTGGGGCGGGTTCTCTGATCTGGTTGGCCGCGAGATGGCCATGGTGATTCCTTTTACACTTCAAGCGCTGTGCCTGGTTGGGGTGCTCAGCTTCGGCAGGCTTTCAAGCAACTGGTTTATCACCATGATGGTTCTGGTCTTCTTTACCTGGGGCAGCATGTTTTCGCTTTTCCCCGCGATTATTGGCGACTACTTTGGGCCCGAGTGTGCCACTTCCAACTATGGATTTCTCTATACTGCGAAGGGCGTGGCCTCCATTGGCGGCGGCGGCGTTGCCGCAGCGCTTTTCACCAAATATGGCAGCTGGAATATTCCGGTTTACTGGACCGCAGCTCTCACCCTGGTTTCTGCGGTGCTGATCCTGGTGCTCCGTTTCATGCCGCTGCCCAGGCTAAGCAGACAAGATCAACCAGCCATGGTCACGGCCAAAGCCGGCTAGAGCTAATTTGGGCAAAAATTGTTCTTCATGTGAAAAGGCCGCAGCGAGCGCTGCGGCCTTTTTCTATTCGGGTCACTGGAATGGCAACGCTAGTTTTTAGGCGAAGTCTGACTTGCCGGGGCTTGCGCAGCAACCTGCCCAGTATTCTTCAGCGCTTTATCCAACGCGGCACGCAGTCGCGGAAGCGGGGCCACGCCGCCGGACATCTCCTCGCCGTTGATGAACAACGTAGGGGTAGAGTCCACGCCGAGCGATTCTCCTTCATGCACCGAGGCCTTAATGGCAGCATCGTTCTGGGTTTTCACGCATGCCTGAAGGCTTGCGGCATCAACCTTATGATCTGCGCCCTGCTGCATGGCGATCCTATCCAACTCAGCCACGCGCAATTCCTGCGTCCCTTTGGCGTTGATTTCCTGCTGGCTGGCATGAACGGAATCAACAAAACTCCAGTACGCATCCTGGTTCTGCGAGGCGAGACAGTTCGCGTCCACTGCCGCATGATTTGCCCAGGCATGGTTCGGCAGCGGGAAGTCTTTATAAACAAAAGTTACGCGGTCGCCGTATTCCTTCAGCAGTTCGGGAAAAAGTATCTGGTGCATCATGGTGCAGTAGGGGCATTGCAGATCGTCATAGGCCACCAGCACCACTTTCGATTCTTTTGCCCCGCGGACCGGCCGTCCGCGCACGTCAATCTTCTTCATGATCTCGGCATACGGGTCGGCGGAAAGCTCAATCCGGTTTACCCTCACGATAGATTTCTGGTCTTTGGCCAGAAGGAACGGAAAATCCTGCTTCCGCTCGCCTTCACCAATGGTCACTGTGAATGCGTCGAAACCGGGCCACTCAGGGCTGGGCGCAAGCTGGCCAATTGCGACGGGAACTTCGGGCGGCAGCTTGTACGTCGCGCGGATCTGGCGCTCGATTTTAGCGGCAATATCCGTTTGCTTAGATTGTGAGGTGCAATTCAGGCCAATGAGGGACAAAAGAATGAGGGAGGAGACGCTGAGCAATCGAGATAATACTTTCACTTGGACCCACTTAAGCTGCTTGATTTATTACCAAAATTATCTCACGG
Source organism: Candidatus Angelobacter sp. (assembly GCA_036497385.1). Classification (GTDB taxonomy): domain Bacteria; phylum Acidobacteriota; class Terriglobia; order Terriglobales; family Acidobacteriaceae; genus Angelobacter. Next base: position 3,673 of record DASXJO010000502.1, read on the forward strand.
GAACTGTGATCTTCGCACTGATGCTCATGACGCGCGGAAGCTTGCTCCGGGCAGTGAGGCCGCGGCGCAGTGCGTCCAGGCTGGCAAGGGTTGGCAATCCTGAATGACAGAATTGCTACACTATAACCCAATGGCTACTGCAACCCAGGACCCTGCAACCAGTCGCAAACCCGACCTGAGCGTGAGTTTTGCCGGCATCACTTTCAAGAACCCGGTAATTGCCGCCGCCGGCACTTTTGGTTACGGCATTGAGTTTGAAGATATTGTCACGCTGGAAAAGCTGGGCGGATTTGTGACCAAAGGCCTTTCCCGTGAGCCCATGGTGGGGAACCCGCCCCCGCGGCTGTTTGAAACCGCCGCCGGAATGCTGAATTCCATTGGACTGCAGAACATTGGCGCGCGCGCTTTCATTGAAGAAAAGCTGCCCAAGCTAGCGATGAAGAAAAATGTCATCGTGATCGCGAACGTTTTTGGCTACTTGCGCGAGGATTATGTCGAGACGATCCACATTCTGAATGAAGCCGAGGGGATCACGGCGTATGAATTGAATGTTTCCTGTCCCAACACGCACGAGGGTGGCATGGTGTTTGGCACGGACCGCACTCTGCTGGAAGAGCTGGTGGCGAGCTGCAAATCCGCCGCGCGAAGGCCGCTGATAGTAAAGCTTTCACCCAACGTGACCAGCATTGCGGCCATGGCCAAATCGGCGGAAAACGCCGGCGCTGATGCCGTTTCGCTGGTAAACACGTTCGTTGGCATGGCCATTGACGCCAAGACGCGCAAGCCTCGCATCTCCAATGTGACTGCCGGGCTAAGCGGGCCCGCCATTAAGCCAATCGCGCTGCGCATGGTTTATGAAGCCGCGCACACTGTGGAAATTCCCGTAATCGGCATGGGCGGAATCACCACCGCAGAAGATGTGGTGGAGTTCATGCTGGCCGGCGCGGCCGCTGTGGAAGTAGGCACCGCAAATTTCTGGGACCCGTGCGCCACGGAAAAGATTGTCGATGGGCTGCAGCGCTGGTGTTTTGAAAACCGCGTGAAGAGGATTACCGACCTTATCGGGACACTTGAAGTGTAGCGGCCTTCCGGCATCTGTCGCGGCCGGCTCTGAACATGTAAACTCCCCGTGTTTGCTCCCAATTAACCAAGCGCTGTAAATCCTGCAACAAACAGGCAGTTATGGGGTTTACACCGTCAAGAGCATTTTAGATACTCGTCTCTATTGTTTGATGGGCAAACGTTTCTCAGGGCATTTTTTAAGTATAGGAGATTGAACACGTATGAAACGCAGACTCACGCTATTAGGTTTGTCGCTGATGTTTTCGGCGGTAATGGCTTTCGCGCAACGGCCGATGGATGATGAAAATGAACGCAGAGTCCGCATTGTCCGCGGCCCGGACATCGTCAACATTACCGATAACTCGGCAATGATCAACTGGACCACCAATTCCTCCGGCGCGAACCATGTCCGCTATCGCGTGGCCGGCAGCAATGACGCGTGGCAGTCCGCTTACAATCAGGGCGGCGGCACCAACCACTCTCTCCAAGTCACTGGGCTGCAGCCGGGCAGGACCTACGAGTGGCAGATCCTTACGCGTGACGGCGATCTGCGCACCTCAGGACAATTTCAGACAGCTCGCCGCGACTATCGGGGAGGCGACCGGGACCGCGATGGAGATCGAGATCACGACCGGGATGGAGATCGGCGCGATCACGATGGGGACCGCGATCAAAATTACGGCAATCGGATACCGTTGTATCGCGCCAGCAACCGCCAAGGCAGCCTTCATCTATACACGACGAACGGCAATGAGCAGAATGCCCGTGGCTTCCATGCTGAAGGCACTGCGGGCTTCGTCTTGCCGTCGCAGAGGCGAGGCACCGTCCCACTTTATCGCATGTTCGGCCCCAATGGCGACATGTTGCTGACCGTGGAGCAGGATGCGGTGGCAAAGATGCGAGGCTATGGTTATCGCGACAACGGCATTCTGGGATACGTAGCAGCCACGCAAATGCCTGGCACCCAAACTTTCTTCGCGCTGGTGAACCAGGATGGCAGTCTCCATTTCTTCACTACTTCTGAGCGAGAGCGCCGCCAGTTTCTCCGGAATGGATGGCAGGAACTGGGTCCCGCCGGTTATATCTGGACGCAGCAATAGATGTGAGAATCGCTGTTTTCGGGAATATTCAGCCACCCCCTT
>DASXJO010000503.1:0-9061 GCA_036497385.1 Candidatus Angelobacter sp.
CGGAGCGATGGAATCATTAATGACCGGTGGCAGCCATTCGGCCCAGCGCTTCAGCGAAGAACTGGCCATCCTTAAGCGCTGGTACTATCGTAGCCACAAATTGGGAGAGATATTCTTTGCCAATGATCGCGGCGAGCTTCCACTGCGCAGGATTGCTCGCGGAGCTACGCGAGTATATCGCGGAGAGAAAGAAGCGCCTGTTTTGCCGCCGATAGAGGAACAGCAGCCATCATGAAATCTCAATTCCACAAACTGCTTTCCCGAGGAGGCGGACAAATGCGAACGCAATTGAGTGCTCCGGTTTCCTTGATCGTGGTTGTTATCGGATTCGCGCTGCTCTACTACGCTTTCCATAGCAATGGATGGAGCTGGAACGGCGGTGTGTCACTGGGATACGTCTATCGAAGCATGCTCTATCAGTCACGGATCCTGGTGATCGGAGGTTTTGTTCTTAGCGCCTGGGGTCTGGGAAGTTTTATCAATGCACTTTTAGCGGGCAGGCGAAATGAGCTCCCGCCGTCAGCTTGAGCAGTCGTGTGCAGCAGGAGGAAGGAGCAATTAAGTTTTATCGCGCCACTCAAACTTCGCAGCTCTCGGCTTTGACCAGTGCAGGTGCGGCACCGTACCTCACAGATAGATAAATAAGGGATTGCACGATCGCCAACAGAGCGAGCGTAAGACTCGCAAGCAAAATGGTGAATGCAGCCAGCATCAGTTCAAAGCCGCTTGCAGTCAACTGGCCGTGCTTCCAACTACCCTCCAGAAGGTCTTTTCCTGCAAAGTATAGAGTTCCTCCAACTAGACCAAGAACGCCGAACTCCAGCAAGAAAAAGACCTCCCATCCAGCGGTTGCCATAATGCTGTTGCTAATTGCCTGCCCGATTGTGACGCCTTGGTCGTCGACCAACTCAGGAATAGCAAGGGCAATTTTGGTCACTAAAGCGGAGAAAAGAAGCGTGACCGCCGCGGTCGCCCACTCGTAGATAATCCGGTAATCGCGAAGCAGATGCAGTTGAAACAGTAATAATGGCAAAGGGCGAAGGAGCAGGGGCACCAGAAAAATTGTGAAGAGAGCCGTGGCCACGCCCGCCAGAGCTGAAACACCTATGAGATCGCCTAACCGGCGGCTGCGGACAAGTCTAAAAGCTTCTCCCATGCCGATAGTCGTGTCCGTTGGTTGGCTTTCCTGAAGCATTCTGATCGCAACAGAGGCCAGCATGAAGGTAAAAACTAGCCACACAAACCCACCATTCAATTGACGAGACGAAAGTTCTTCCCAGCGCGAAAAGCAAACGCGGAACAACAAAGCGCTCTGGCTCCATGGCGCTCTCATAGGAATGTGTGATGACAAGCTTTTCTCGTATCGTCTGAAGAAGATAGATACATAAATAAGCGACTCCGCTCCCCAGAAGCGCAGACGGGAAATAAACCTGGAACTCCTTGCGAAAGCACATGAGGGCATGAACGCTAACACCTCTCCATGAAGTCTTGACCGAATGTCCGCCACTCATACTGACATCCTCCGCGCGGCTGACCTTTTCTATAAATCACTTTGATCCCTTCCCGCCAGCGTTCGTCCACGCCAATGAGCGACCATTCTATGGCTGGCGAAAAATAACGCAACACCGTGTCCGTGGCCGGATGCACCCGCAGTGATGGAGCCACGAGCATCAGCAGCGGTGGTCGAGGCGAGAGCTGCGCGCCCGAGAAGTATCCATACTGCTGGAACTCGTTGCGGCTATGATGCCAGTGCACGCGTGCCCAGTAATCCAGGCCCTGGAGCGGCAGGTGCATGTCTTCGTCGGCCTTCAATTCCAGGACTGCGAGTCGCGCATCTCGGGTGCAGGTCAACACGTCAATCATGGCGCGATCTGAAGCGGAAAATGCCGGTACCTGTGAATAGACATGAGCGGGATCAAGGCTTGAATCCACGGCGGCAACGTTCTTGAAGATCAAAGATTCCAGCCAGCGCTCCGGATACATACGCCAGAGCGGATCACGCCTGTCGCCATTGGGGCTGCGGGCTTCCAGCACTGTTTTGATGAACTCGGCAAATGCCGGCTCGGTCTCGTCGCTCAGACGCGTCTCATATCCCGGCGGGCCAAAGACAACTTCTTCTGCCAGTTGAAATGTTCCCGGCGCATTGGCCAGTCTCACCCGCGCAAGCTCGAATCCGTGGAGACGTAACGACAGCTCAGTGGCAGAAATGACTACGATCTCAGCTTGCGGCGCGAGCGCCATGATTTTGCTTACCGTTGCAGCAAAACGTGAGTGCACCTGGGCCGTCTCCGGCAGGCGCACAAGCCGGGTCTGTATGTTGCCGTGGTCAGAAAGGTCGATCTGGGTTGAAGATTCGTCGCGTTCGTCGAATTCAAACAGCTGAAACTTGGCTGCGGCATGATTGAGATGCGCCAACCTAATCTGCACCGTCGCTGAAGTCTTCGGCGGAACGTAAAGCCGCAAGCCTTCCACCATAGAACGTCCGGCCTCACGTTCACGGCAGGCATCCAGCCAGAGCAGCGCGAAAGTGAGGGCCGCGTCAATGGAGCCCTGGGTCTCCTCTTGGTTCACGCCCATCACGGCGAATGCACTGCGGCCTTTGCGCAGCAGACCTCGCGCGTACACCGGAGAAAAGCTGCGTTCAAGATCCATGGAAGTGGAAAGCCTGGTCTTATCCAGCGACCAGCCCGGCATCTCGCGGCGCAAAGCGCGCTCCAGAAGACGTGCATAGCGGCTGCGCGCGGCTTTTTGCGCCGTCGGTGGACGGCGATCACGGTCGCGGCAGATCTCTATCTTGATGGGGCGCGCCTGCCCGAAGCGCCGAGCGGTCAATGTCAATGTGCCGTTCCTCAATTCAGCATCAAGCACGTGGCGAACCAGGTTGCGCTCCGGCGACCACAGGTGCAGCAGACACCGATCTCTTTCCGATGACAACGAGTACTGCGCCGTTTCCAGATCAAACAGCACCTGCCCATCTTCCAGCACCACGGCGCTGCGGGCTTCAGAGAGGAACTCCTGGAGCGTGCGTGCGAGCAGGTCAGGACCCATTTAAGCTTCCGATCCAGTCAGAAACAGGCTGAACTATTTCACGATCAGGGTCACCGGAGTCGAGGCACTCGCGTTTGGGCTGGTTGCATTCACCGTGACCGTGTAGGTTCCCGCCTGTGTACCTTGTGGATTCTGCACAATTGGCGGGCCACTGCTTCCGCCTCCGCCTCCGCCGCAGCCGGAGAGTGCAGCCAGTAGCAGGAGCCCACTCAGGGCCAGCACCGGTTTAAGCCTTCTACCCTGTGCCACGCGATGGCGCAGGCTGATGGTCGCCAGTATCGTTGTAACCAGGAGAAGCAATGGGAACAGGAGCTTGTAATTCCCCGGTCCTGTGCGGAAATCCATCACGCCCGCCGTCCGCGCAGTAGTGTTAATCGTCATTGTGACTGCCACGCCGCCAACTCCGGCAGGAACGGAGGCACGGTCGAAAGAGCAGGTTGCAGCGGTCGGCAATCCGCTGCAGCTCATGGTGGCGGGGCCGGCGACTGTCAACGGGTTTACATTGAGCAAATAGATGGCCGGTGTTCCGGCGTTAACCGTCTGTGGGCCCACAGAACCAATGCTTAGCATGGGCTGTATATTCACGAACTCAGAACTGGTGTTGTTAGCGCTGTTTCCATCGCCGCCGCCAGAAACGGTTTCGCCCACAAGGCCGTTAGCTGGCGCGTTCTTAGCGAAATCCACTGTAACGTTGATCTGGAAAATGCCAAGAGCTGTCAGAGCATCGGAGCGGGTGCAGGTGAGCGTACTGAGCGTGCAATTCCAGCCGGAACCGCTAATTGCTGAAGCAGTCAGGCCGGTGGTGAGAGTGGTAACGGCGGTCATGATCCCGTTGGAAGAAACGTTCCCGTTGTTTTCAATGAGAATGGTGTAGTTGAGGCCTGTATCCCCCTCCGCCGCAAATGCTGTTCCGGCAACTGAAGGCGACAGGTCTACAAGGGGTGTGGCGATCGTGGTGGGATCACTGAACGTATTGTTGGCTAAATTGGTGTCGCCGCCCCCGGACACCGTCACCGTGTTGACCACGCTGGTGGGCGCGTTGGCGGCAATACTCACCGTAATAAAGATCGGTGCATAGCTATCGTTGATCACGAGAGGCGTCGATTGCGTGCATGTGGAGGTCGCGCCCACCGTGCACGTCCAGCCGATTCCGCTGACGTCTGTCGCCGTCAGGCCCGTAGGCAGCGTGTCTGAGACAGTGACCGCGCCGGAAGTTGTGGCCGTTCCCACGTTAGTGATATCAATCCGGTAAAAGCCGCCGGTCTGGCCCTGCACAAAGTTGTTCACTGAATGGTTCATGAAGAGGGCGAGGTCAGGATGGGGCGGCGGCAGAATCACCGTGGGGTCCTGCGTTAGGTCGTTGGCCGTATTGACCTCCCCGCCACCAGAAACCGTTGCTGTATTAATTACATTTGCCGGCGCACCCAGAGGCACATCCACGGTCACGGTGATCTGCGGATAGGAAGAGAATGCAGCCAATGCATCGCTACGCGTGCAGGTAAGAGTTGCCAAAGTGCAACTCCATCCCGCTCCACTGATCGCTTTTGGAATGAGACCGGTAGCTGGCGGTGTGTCCACCATGGTTACCGTTCCTGAGGTCGCCAGACTTCCCGGGTTCTGAACGGTGATGATGTAAGTGGCGCCAGTTTCCCCCTGGAAGAAGTTCCCATTGATAGGGCCGAAGTGACCCATGCCCACCTCTAGGTCAGGACCTAGTACGGTGGTGGGATCAGAGGCTGTATCGTTGGCAATATTTGTTTCTCCGCCGCCGGAAACGGCGGCCGTATTCGTCACCGGCGACTGGGCATTTGCCGCCACGTTCACAGTCAAAGTGATTGCCGGATAGCTGCTTCCAGCTGCCAGCGCATCGGCGCGCGTGCAAGCCAGTGTGCCCAAAGTACAAGACCAGCCTGTTCCGCCGATTGCGGTGGCCGTTAGCCCGCTCGGTAGAGTATCAACCACGGTGACAGTCCCCGACGTTGGCCCATGGCCCACATTGGAAGCCGTGATCGTGTAAGTGGCGCCCGTTTGTCTGACAGAAAAGTTTCCTGTGTGGCTCTTGCGGATCGTCAGGTCCGGCGTGGTGTTTACATTTGTCGTCGTCGTACCAGTAAACCCTGCCGAATGCGTATCTGTGACCGTGATCGTCTGGTCACCGAGGGTCTTCAGGGTAAAAGAAAAAACGTGTGCGCCCACGTCGGTCGGCAGGAAAGTGTAATCGGCCGGCAAAACGGCCTGGGCATCTGAACTGGTGAAATGGACTGTTCCCGTGTAGCCGGTGAGCGGGAATGGACTTACGCTGCTTTGGATGGTCAGCGTCGCGTTAAAGGGCAATGATGGGACTACGCCTCCCGACGGCGCAGTTATGTTGAATACCGGCGGTGCATCCACGCAATCATTTTGCACGTTAGAAAATTCCTGCTGCACCACATAAGTAGTAATACCGGCATTCACAACGGCACCCTGCCCAACGCAGATATCGCCAATTTCCGCCAGAGGATTGGCAGCCGGATTAGGGTCATACCAGGCCAGTGGAGGCGCTGTAGTGCTGGCGGACCCAACCTGCGCGTCGGTAACAGCTTCAGACATTTCATGGCTGGTCACCTCAGTTACGTTATCGAACATGGCCGGATTGCCGCCGCAGCCATTTGCGCACGCGCTTGGAGGAGCGAAATCCGGCTCAACTCCGTAGGGCACCAGTTTTGGGCTCAAATTTGCCGGCGTATTGCTGTGATAAGCGCAGAATTGCACACAGCTTTTTGTAGCCGCATCAAGCGTAATCGTGACTCCGGGTGGAAAGTAGATCATGTAGAAGGAGTTCACGTTCCCCTGGATATCGGTTACCGGCTGCGGCAAGTTCCCGGCAGTGATCTGACGCGCCAACTCAGCCGCCACTTGGGCATCTGAGACGGCACACGCCGTCGGTCCGGGACAAACCGAGGGTGTGATGGTGAATTTTCCGTCGAACACCCCATGTCCAATCGTCTGGTTGCTGCTTGTTGCGGGTATTCCCGCGCCGGTAACACCGACCGTGCTGTACTCTGACAGCAAATCGTAATATCTGCTCGTAGTGATATCGGTAAAGAACTGCCCAATGCCGGGTGTTCCGGTAATGGCGGTGTTTACGTTAGGCCCCCAGAATACGGCCACAGTGTGGATGTTTGAGATCACCGGCCCGCCCCAATAGGTCAGGTGGGCGCCCGCGGGAGCAGAGCCCTTTTGGATCGCGCTGTTCACGTTTCCAAACGGCACAATGTGAATTAATCCCTGCGCTTGGCCGGCATCGATCAAAGGTGCTCGCTGAATTTGCGCCGAATCACCGGATGTGTTCTGTCCGGCCGCCGGTTCGTTACGAGCCTGCGAATCAACCGGTTTGTCCTGCGCGAAAGTACTAGTCAAGAATCCCGAAAGCACAATGAGAAGGCACACCAATGCCACTGATCGAAAAGTAAACATACGAACAGGCGAACGATCAGAAACTCGCGAGGGACGCAAAAGGTTGGACACAGAACTCCTTATCGGCTTCACGGGTAGCGAAGGCACGAACTGAAAGGTAGGTGATGAAGTTTACGAAGCAGAGTTCCTGATCGTCAATTGAAAAATGCGCAAATCGAGGGGTGTAAACGTCTTTAAGGGACTCTATAAGGCTTGAAATCAATCCAGGGCTTAGCGAAAGGCCTTACGGAACTATCGAGTACCGGCAAAGTGCCATAGATTTTGTTGGTATGTTTTATGCACTAGGTCAATAAATGATCTTGTCCGGCTTGGATTTCCATGCCTGAAATGGCGCCAACGCCTGGTCATGCTGAAGCTGTGAAATGGGCAACTGTTGTTCCTGGTAGGGCATGCAGATTTGCTCTTTGATGAATGAATCATCAAAACCTGCGTCTGCGGCAGCCGCGGCGGTGGCTACAAAGTATACGTGTGCCGGCCGTGACCAGTAGATCGCTCCCAGGCACATGGGACACGGCTCACAACTGCAATAAATCTCGCATCCGGTAAGCTCAAAGTGGTTTAACACACGGCAGGCGGCGCGAATGGCCACAACTTCGGCATGGGCCGTGGGGTCTAGCGTTGCCGTAACCTGGTTCACGCCGGTGGAGATGATCTGGCCATCCTTCACCACCATCGCGGCAAACGGGCCGCCGCCACGCGAGACGTTTTCTATGGCCAGCCGAATCGTTTCCGCGATCAGTTCGATTTGGTCCATCCTGTTTCCTTATGATTAATCGGCATGATTGAACTGCGGCTCGTCTCTAAGCCAGATGCCTTGGCTTCAGGGTCTGGTCTAGATAAGCCAGGTAACCGCACAGCAGGCGATACGTGTCGTAATAATTGTTAGGGCGAAATTGCGTCGTCGCGCCCGTGGTGACGTTCTGCTGCGTCAGCGAGTGAATCGTGATCTGCGGGATATGCTGCGCTGCAAACGGATCGGAATCCGTGGCTCCTGCGGCAGCAATATCAATCTGGCTGGCAGAAAGTTTCAGCGCATACACCATGACAATTAGGGAATGGACCAGGTCTTTATCGGAATGCGCTGTCCAGACCTTTGTGGGAGAAAGGCCAAGCGCATCCAGATTAATCATGGCTTCAGCCCGATCCAGCTGCGTATGGCCCAGGTGGCTTACAAAGAACTGAGCGCCTACGGGGCTGGCGCCGCTATCGGCAAATGCCACGAATAGAAAACTGTGGCTGCGCTTTCTGTTGCGCAGGCTCTGGTAGAGCGCCGGAAGGACCGCGGCTCCGCTCCAGTTATCCAGCGGGCGCTGCGCCGATGAATTGCGGTCATAGTGCGCGCCAACAATGACCATATCTTCATTGTCAGTGCCAAGCCGGCAGATAATGTTGGGAGTATCAACGCCATCCACCTTTTGCTCCGTCAGAGAGTTTCCATTGCAACCCGCGTTACTGAAGAGTTCTTTCAATTTTTCAGCCCGGGCTGCATTGGTCTCTGGAATGGTCTTCATGCGCTCCAGGACTGCGGCTTTTTCGGCAGGGGTGAATTGGACCCTCTGAGCCGGAGAGGCCTGGCACAACACAAGGATCAGAACTGGGCAAATCAGAGCCTTCCCGCGCATGGTCAGGCTATCTTACACGGCAAGCGGGACTGTCTTGAAATCGGAAGGCCAGCGCTACGCGGGTTTGAAGGTCATCTTACCGTCAACCTTATCCAGATACGCCCACGGCACGTTGGGATCATGGGTGAACATGGTGAGCCATTTTTCTGAAATCGCGCGCGCATAATATCGCTTGCGATTATCAAGCACCTCCATGGGAAAAAGGTCATAGGCCATGGCCCATGTGGGTTCAAGATGCCATGTAGTGGGAATGAGATCGGAGATATAACAGGCTGTCTTGCCTCCGCTGCGGACATATACCGCCCACATGTTCCGTGTGTGCCCGGGCCACACTTCTACAGAAATGCCAGGAACAATTTCCTGCTCCTGGTTGCCGCTGAGCAATGTCATCTGCCCGCTGCGGATCAGCGGATCATAGTTATCGCTGATGTAGCTGATGCGGTCGCGCTCCGTTTGCAGTTGACCATGTTCCCACTCGCCCTTGGGAGCAAAGTATCTGGCATTGGGAAACCTGGCCACCGCCGCGCCATCTTTGTACACGGTATTCCAGCCGCAATGATCAAAATGCAGATGCGAATTGATCACGACGTCGATTTCTTCCGGCTTGGCGCCTGAGTCGCGCAAGCTTTCCAAGAGCTTCTCTTCAGGTAGAAAAAAGCTTTTGAGCCTGTCAGACAGCTTGTTTCCAATGCCGGTTTCAATCAACACAGTGTGTTTGCCGGTACGGACAAGCACGGAATTACAGCTGACGCGGATACGGTTCAGGTCGTCCGCCGGGACCTTGCGCTGCCACACCATTTTTGGAACGATGCCGAAGAAAGCGCCGCCATCGCCCACATAGGTTCCGTCTGAAAGCGCCGTTAGCTCAAAGTCACCCAGTGCGATTGTCTGGTTCTTCAATGCTCCTACTCCGTCCCCAGGAGTTCGCGGTGGAA
>DASXJO010000504.1:0-4074 GCA_036497385.1 Candidatus Angelobacter sp.
TCGCCGCCGGGTATGCCGCCATGGAACATGTTAATCGGCAGGATGAATGACTGCAGGTCGCCCGTCCAACTGCCCCTGCTGCTTGTCCAACTGGCCCCTGGATCCGTGCAATGATAGGTGCATCGACTGAGCCCTCCACTATTGTTGCCTTCCCAGACACGGAGGCTTCCAACATCGTCTCCCGGCCTGGTACCGCCAAGAGTGCCGGACCCGTTAAACGTTAAGTTTGCACTGTTGATATTGGAAAAAGGAATCGAATTTCCGGCGCTGCCGCAAACAACAGCGGTGACAACAACGTTCGAACCATTGCCGCCTGCTGTGACCTGCGAGGGAATGTCAGCGTTAATTGCCGTGCGGATATTGGTTGCTGCCGTGTTCGCACTGGTCCCGACAGAAACCTGGCCGGTGCCGCTGCGAGTTGTTACCCAGGTGAATGTTTGCATCCCAACCAGAAATTGTTGGCCAACCGTTCCCGCGCCAGACGTAGTAGCCGTGCCTTGCGCCTGCGTACACGTTGTGCCTCTCGGGTCGATTTGCCCCGAAAAGCCGTCTCCACCGAGTCCTAGCTGCCAGAGCACCGGGCCGGTCGGAGTACCAGCAAAAGTGACCGAGCTAGGTCCGTTGTCCTGGGCGCCTCCAACTGCCATGGGCGCCGGGGCGTTGGCAAAGTTGCCACTGATGTCGCCTGAGTAAAACTCGATCGTGTTCAGATCTGTGTCCATGTTGAACCAGGTCGGGTCCACGGTTGAGCTGACAACGTTTGCGTTGATCGTCCCGTGAACACCCCCGTCATTGCCGATTGCCAAGATGCTTGAGGAACCAGGAAGAAATGCGAGGGCGTGTTGATCCACATGCACAGGACCGGCACTACCGCTATAGGAATAGCCGCAGGTGGTGTCGTTAAACGTAGTTCCCGTGCGCGTCGCGAACCAGACGTCAAAGGTACTTATAAAGACGCGATCGGGATTGTTCGGATCAACCGCGACTGCCTGGTCGTACCAGTTCTGCGGATAGTCGCCCTGGCCATTGGTGCAATTCCTGAGGGAACCGCCAGCAGATCCAGCCATAAAAGCCCAACTGTCGCCGCCATCAGTGCTCGACCAAACGCCAATCTGGCATCCGTTGGTATTGCCGCAGCCGTTGTTGCTGTTGAAGGCGATGGACTGCACTTGGGTATAGATGTAGTTCGGATTGCTTGGAGCCACAGCGATATCGATGCGCCCAAGCTGATTCCCAACGGGCGACGGCGCCGGTGAAGGGCTAGCAACCGCGTAAGGCGTGCCGCTGCCCGCATTCATTGGCGCCCCAGTGGCATAAGCGCTCCCGGTCACCTGAGTGCCGAAGACAAAGCCGTTATCGTTACGGCTGATCAGACTGAAATCGCTGGGGCACCCGCTAATTGGCATTGTGCCTTTGTAGATGCCATTTGCGCCGTTGGCTCCCAGATCATACTGGACGGTTGTGGCGAACCCGCGTACGCCTACGGCGGCGATGATGCGGGTAACACCCGCTCCCATATCTGTTAGCTCCAAGCCTGTTATGTCCTGGCGCTGAGTGCTGAAGCCATTAGTCGTGCACGGACCAGTCCAGTTGACCCCGCCGTCATACGAGAAGTAGAGACCTTTTTTCGTGCCGGCCACGACGTTGCTACTGTTATTCGGGTCCACTTGCACCTTGCCCACCGCGTTATATTGCGGGAATTGCCCGGGCGGTTCGTCATAGGATGGACCAAAGACGTCTGCGCCGAGCACAGTCCAGGTAGCGCCAGCATCAATCGACTTCAAAATACCCTGACTGCCCATGGAGAAGGACCCGTAATTGAGGTCGCCCGTGCCTGCGTAGATGGTGTTATGATTGTTGGGGTCCATCTCAAGCGCGTCGATGGCTGTCGTTCCAATGAGCGGATCATCTGTGACTACGCTCCAAGTAGTCATGTCGCTGCAGCAGTTGGTGGTTTTCCATACCCCGCCACCAATCGCTCCCAGATAAGCCACGATGCTGCCGTTTATGGTCGTAGTTGGATCGACGGCAATCGCGTTCACCCGGCCCTGAGTGGTTGTGTAGTTAAAGCAACCGGAACAGCCGGTCATCCGCTCCGGTTGAGGACCGAGCGCGGTAAAACTCGTAGTGCTAAGGGCGTTTGGATTAGCCAGGTCCAGCTTCATCCGCTGTCCAAATGGGACGCCACTCGGCATGCGCGCATGTTGCCTGGCGGCTGCGCGCACCCAGGCGGGGTTAAACCGGCCAGTCGGAAATGTCAGACGGTCGTTCCAGTATTGTTCCAACCGCGCCAAACCAGAAGCCTCCTCCCGTGCATTACGGCCGGGTACGGGCATGTAACGAGCGGCCTCGCCGGAGCGTCCCGCTAAAACATCAGCCCGGCTCCAACCTTGCGGATTACGCAGCGCAATGTCCTTGCCCGCAAGAATTGCAAGAGCTAGTCCGAGAAAACTAAGTGTAACTCCGAGTAGAACTCGGAGATTGAAAAACGCGGATTGCGAAGTGGATTTCTTTTTCATAAGTGGAGATTGGGCTGAATTGCATTTTCCCTTAGACCCTGTGGAGGCGGCCTTTTTAGCTGTGGCGTCGGGAACGTGTCAAGACTTTTTCAGACAATTCAGACTAACTACGAATTCACCGGGAGAAGCGTTGTCCTCTGGCGCGCGGTAGGTCGCCGCGGCGACGAAGGCGGCTCACGCGTTGGCAAAGTGATAGATTACGGAGTATGGCTTAACGTAGTCCCTTGGGGGGGGGAAGTTGTTTGGCCTTCCGTGACTTCTCGTCATTGAGAAACTCATATCCCGGGGGGAAGCGTTTATTGTAACACGCCTTTTATGCGCATTTATGGCGTACGTCAAAAACAAAGTTTGCGACTTAGGAACGCAGCCCAACGGAACGGCAACCAGAATCTGATCGTAGTCCGACACGATTTGATACTTAGCAATTGCGTGCAAAGACCTCTCGCGTGACGCTTTCGCGATTGTGGAACAATGAATCCTGACAAGCTTTTTGATTATCTCGAGGGCAGATTAACTTCGTCGGAGCGCGCTGCTTTGGAGGAGCAGTTGATCAACGATAGCGAATTGCAACGCGAGCTAGACGTCGCGCGGCGGATTCACGCTGGGATGCGCGGTGATTCCCGCGAAGTCCTGTTACCTCCGCAACCGGATGTCACTGAGCACGGTCGCAAAATGGCGCTTCGGGTAGGCACCGCATTCATCATTCTCATGGCTGTGAATGTGGGATTCGGCCTGTGGCTAATTTTCAGGCACGAGAGCAAAAACCCGAATCGGCCCCTGCTTGAAAAACAGATGCGCGAGCAGATCGCGAAATCCATCGAGAGCGCCGCAACGCTTGCCCCAGCGGGAAACGACTTGGGAGTAACCGAAATCAAGATTCCGGCGGCGACTGGGAAACTGGACACTCTCGCAGATGAAGTAGTGGCCATTGCTTCTCGCTTCGGTGGCTCCGCAACCAAAGGACTTAAAGACGGTGATCGGCTTAGTGTCCTTGTTGATGTTCCATCAAACCGTGAAACGGAATTTCGCGAAACGATTGCATCGCTCAGTGAAAGGCCGGGGTCGCCGACCCCGGCTACAGAAGCGCCCCTGGCTACAGCAACAATCCCTGCTACAGCGGAGAAGAAGAGCTTTGTCGTGCAAATCGTCGAGGAATCGAAGACGGATTGACTACTTCGCACACCACCATGTCATTCTGAGCGAAGCGAAGAATCTCAGATTATCTCCTTCGTCGAACTCGTGATGTCATTAATCAGAGATGTTTCGCTTCGCTCAACATGACAAACATAGCAGTCACGTTCGCCCTGCTGCAGGAAAGCTCAGAGTTCCTGCGTCGTTTGCGCAACAAATCTTGCGCCGATCGAAATGGTAACCAGATAATTCGCGGCAACATTGATGATCGCGAAATCGAGGTGTTGCATACCGGCGTAGGAGAAAAGGTTTGCCGCGAACGGCTCGGGAAATTTCTGCACGGTCAGGAATTTGAGCTTTTGATCAGCTCTGGATTTGCGGGCGCGCTTGATGATCAGCTTGAACCCGGTGATCTCTTGCTGGC
>DASXJO010000505.1:0-4049 GCA_036497385.1 Candidatus Angelobacter sp.
CATTACCGCTACATTTACCAGCGCTGCAGATCCGACCAGCCCAGTGGGAACGTATCCCATCACGGCGACTTTGAATGGCGCGCCGTCTGTGATCGGCAATTACACGGTCACAACCACTGGCGGGACTCTTACGGTTAATCCGGCGGCTTTGAGCGTTACCGCCGCGAATGCAAGCCGGCTGTATGGCGATTCCAATCCGCTGTTTACCGGCACGATCACGGGAATCAAGAATGCCGACAACATTACGGCAAGTTATGCTAGCGCAGCCGTTGCGACCAGCATCGTGGGACCATATCCCATTGTGCCGACTCTGATTGACCCGGCCGCGAAGCTGGGCAATTACACCGTTGCTTCCCATAACGGCACACTCACGGTAAATCCAGCGCCCTTATCGGTAACGGCGGCGAATGCGATCCGGTTGTATGGCGACCCCAACCCACTGTTTAGCGGCACTATTACAGGGATTAAGAACAACGACGCGATTACGGCTACATATGCCAGCGCGGCTGACGCAACTAGTTCCGTAGGAACATTCGCTATTGTGCCTACTCTGGTAGACCAGACCGCGAAGCTCGGAAACTATACCGTGCTTTCCAGCAATGGAATCCTGACGGTCAACCCGGCGCCGCTGAGCGTGGCCGGTGCGAACGCCAGCCGGATTTACGGCGATCCGAATCCGGTGTTCAGCGGCACACTCATCGGCATCAAGAACGCGGACAATATTACCGCCACATTTGCCAGCGCAGCGACAGCGGCGAGTTCGGTGGGAGCCTATCCCATTACGCCCACATTGTCCGATCCCGGGCTCAAGCTGGGTAATTACAGTGTGACATCAACCAACGGTGCTCTGACGGTCACTCAGGCCTCGCTAGTCGTCACCGGCACGAATGCGAGCCGGCTCTATGGCGATGCTAACCCAGCCTTCACCGGAACCATTGTTGGAATCAAGAATCTGGACAACATCACAGCGACGTTTATAAGCGCAGCTACAGCGGCCAGTGCAGTCGGCGGCTATCCCATCACGCCATCTTTGGTTGATCCAACTTCCAAGCTGGGCAACTATAGCGTTATCTCCAACAACGGCACTCTAACTGTCAACCCGGCGGCCCTCACCATAGCCGCGGCTGATGCAACGCGTGCCTACGGAGACCCGAACCCGGCCTTTAGCGGGAGCGTGACTGGATTAAAGAATGGCGACATCATCACCGCGACATTTGCCAGCACGGCAATACCAGCCAGCGCAGTTGGCGCTTACCCCATCACGCCCAATCCGGTGGATCCTGGAAGCAAGCTCGGAAATTACATAGTCACTTCGAGCAACGGAACTCTCACAATTACAGCGGTCGCTCTGACTGTAAACGCTGGTAATGCGAGCCGCGCTTACGGCGATCCCAATCCCACATTCGCCGGCAATATTATCGGATTGAAAAACGGCGATGCCATCACCGCAACTTACGCCAGCATTGCCGGCGCTACCAGTCCAGTTGGAACGTATCCCATCGCACCAACGCTTGTGGATCCAACATCCAGGCTGGGCAACTATACCGTCACATTGAACAATGGCACGTTGACGATCAATCAAGCGCTGTTGTCGGTGAGTGCCACGAACGCCAGCCGTCTTTATGGTGATCCCAACCCAGTCTTCGCCGGGACAATTTCCGGCGTTAAGAACGGCGATCCCATCACTGCCGCGTTTACCACCGTAGCCACGGCGGGCAGCACAGTCGGACAGTATGCCATTGTGCCGGCGTTGCAGGATCCTTCAGCCAAGCTCAGCAACTATCTTCCCAGCATTATCAACGGAGTGCTTACTGTGAATCCGGCGCCGTTGAGCGCAGTTGCCGCCGCCGTGAGCCGCGTTTACGGCGATCCAAACCCGGCGTTTAGTGGAAGCGTAACCGGCTTGAAGAATGGTGACGTAATCACCGCGACGTTTGCCAGCGCCGCTTCCGCCACCAGCCCTGTGGGAACTTACCCGATCCTAGCCACGCTGACTGATCCGGGATTAAAGCTTGCCAACTACACGGTAAATCCCAACAACGGAACTCTCACCGTAACGCAGGCAAGTTTGACCGTTACAGCCGGGAATGCAAGCCGTCTTTATGGCGATCCTAATCCGCCGTTCAGTGGCACCATCACGGGACTAAAGAACAGCGACAACATCACCGCCACAATTTCCGGGGCCGATCCTACGACTGCGATTGGAACATATCCGCTAGTGCCCTCTCTCGTGGATCCAGGAGGTAAGCTCGGGAATTATGCCGTCACATCCAACAACGGGACCCTGACCATCGGACCCGCGGCACTTTCCGTCATCGCCGCCAATTCCGCGCGCGCCTATGGCAGTCCGAACCCGGCTTTCACCGGCGTGATTGCCGGCCTGAAGAACACGGACAATATCACTGCCACATTTACCAGCGTTGCCGATATCAACAGTATCCTGGGAACCTATCCCATTGTGCCAACGTTGAATGATCCTTCGCTGAAGCTTGGCAACTACACAGTGACTTCCAAGAGCGGCATATTGATCATTGGTCCCGCCACGCCTATTGTGAATCTAACCGTGCAGGCGGGCCCAGCCACTGCGTTGTTAACAGCCCAGGTTATAAATGCCGGCCCGATTTTCCCCACCGGCACAGTCCAGTTCTCTGAAGGCACCACGGCACTAGGCCAGCCGGTTGCACTCTCTCAGATTCCTGCCGGAACTCCACCAATTGCGACTCTGCAGGTTCTACTCACGCCCGGGACACACACGATCAGCGTCAACTACTCAGGTGATCCTACTTACACCAGTGCCGCAGCGACCCCGGTCACCGTGGTTATTGGCGCCGCTCCAGCGGGACTGCGTTTTGTACCGGTCACGCCATGCCGGATCGCTGATACACGGAATCCTGCTGGTCCGTTTGGTGGCCCCTTCATTACGGGAGGAACCTCTCGCGGCTTCGCGGTTCCCGATAGCGCCTGCAACATTCCAGCAACCGCCCAGGCTTATTCCGTGAATGTGACGGTGGTGCCCAAAGGCCCACTCGGATTTTTGACGATGTTCCCCTGCGGCCAGTCTGTGCCTTTGGCTTCAACTCTCAATTCGATTGACGGCCGGGTTAAAGCCGCGGCGGCCATCGTTCCGGCCGGAACCAACGGCGGGGTCTGTGCCTTTGCAACGCAGGACACAGAGTTGATCCTCGATATTAATGGCTACTTCGTCTCCGACTTGAGTCCCTCTGTTTTGGAATTTTACCCATTAGCTCCCTGTCGCCTCGTCGATACGCGCAACGCGGCAGGCTCCATGGGCGGGCCCTCTCTTGTCGGCTCCGCGAGCAGGACGTTCCCCATCCTTTCAAGTCCATGCAACATACCCGCGACGGCAAAGGCCTATTCTCTGAACTTCACTTCTGTCCCCAAGGGCCCTCTCGGCTTCTTGACGACATGGCCGGCCGGAAGTAGCCAGCCATTGGTTTCAACCTTGAACGCGATTACAGGCGCAGTTACGGCCAATGCCGCAATCGTGCCGGCGGGAACAAACGGGGACATCTCGGTCTTTGTCACGCAGGCTTCGGACCTGGTCATTGACATCAACGGATATTTCGCGCCGCCGGACACAGGTGGACTGTCCTTCTTCCCCTTGGCCCCCTGTCGCGTCCTTGACACCCGCAATCCAGCCGGAGCCCTGCCGTTCAATGGAAAGGTTGACGTGAACGTAAGCTCCAGCGGCTGCGCTGCGCCTGTCTCGGCACAGTCCTTCGTGCTCAACGCCACCGTTGTCCCGCCCGGACCGCTTGGATTCCTGACGTTGTGGCCTCAGGGTGCTACGCAACCACTGGTATCCACGTTGAATGCCATAGACGGTTCTATTACCTCAAACATGGCGATAGTTCCTACTACTAACGGCTCTGTGAGCGCCTTTGGCTCCAACCCGGCACATTTGATCCTGGACATCTCCGGATACTTCGCGCCATAGATGGAAGGAAGCAATTGGAGACAAAGGATCGCGGCAACCGAATATTGCCAGGACCCTTGCAAGGGGCTCATGACGGAAGAGCACCGCACGC
>DASXJO010000506.1:0-11677 GCA_036497385.1 Candidatus Angelobacter sp.
TCCGCATGAATTCAATCCGTCTGTAAAAACGTGCTCTTAACACTGTATCGCGAAGACCGCGCTTGTGGCCAAACCTGATAGTTGCTCCGGCTGTGGCGCAGTGCTAATCTCAAGCCCTCATGGACCCCATGGAAGCAACAAGCCCCGCACGGAACTTTGGCCCGCTGAACCCGGAAACGTTCTTCGCCGCGCAAAAGCGCAATCGTCGCGCCACGTGGCGCATGTCCGCGCTCTGCACGTTCGCCGCATTCATCATGGGAATTCCACTCACCCTGGTGCTTACGCCGCTGCTATACGCGGGCACCATGATCGTGGCGGAGATCATCAACCACTTTGCGCCGTTGCCCCCCGATTTCTGGCGGCAGGCCAATGATCTGGCCAAGCTGGGCATGCGCGTGGCTGACTACGTGATCAACCAGAAAGGCACGCTTGATCCCGGCGAGCTGGCCGCAGGTCTCACGTTAGTGCTGCTGCCGGGGATGGTCGTCGCATATGGATTGTGGTTTGCCATGCTGGCGCTGTTTCGGCATGGCGGCGTGGGCGGCACGCTGGCCAGCATGAACGCCCGCGAGCCGAACCAGGCTGACCTGAAAGAGCTTCAGCTTGCGGACGTGGCGCAGGAAATGGCCATCGCCGCAGGACTGCCCGCGCCCAGGATCATGCTGGTGGATTCCATTGGCGCGAACGCCGCGGCCGTCGGCACATCGATGCATGACGCGCGCATTGTGATTTCACGCCGCCTGCTGGACGATCTTGATCGTGACCAGATGCAGGCAATCCTTGCGCATCTGGTTGGCTCCATCGGCAACGGCGATTTGGGAATCGCGTTCACCGTTACCAGCGTTTTTGAAACCTGTGGCCTACTGCTGGACATCATTAATGCGCCGTTCGGCAAAGAGTCACGCAGCCACTTGTGGCGCGTTGCGCGATACATGCTCGGCGGCGGCACGCCGGAAAAACGTGCGGCGGACGCCGCAGAGATCGCCGAATCACTCGCTACGTCAATCGATGCCGACTCGCCGGACATGGACCAATATTTCAAGAAGGGTAATCCCGGCCTCATCAAGAAAGCTTACCGGTTGCTAATTTTCCCGCTCATGTTCACCAACATGGCGATCAGACTTACACTTTGGATTTTTCTGAACGCATTGCTGGGCCCATCCATGGCCATGCTGTGGCGCACGCGCCGCTACCTGGCCGACGCAAGCTCAGTTGAGCTTACCCGCAATCCTGACGCGCTGGCCCGCGCGCTGCAATGCCTGAGCGAAGACAACACCGCCTTCGATAGCGGTGATTGGGCCACACACCTTTTTGTGGTGAATCCCAAGGGTGACAGCGGTTTGCGCGGCCAGCAGCCAAGCCAGCAGCAGATGGCCAAAGCCATTCAGGCGTGGGCATCCACGGCGCACGTGATGTCGCCGCAAGAGGCCGCGAATCTTTATGATGTTCCGGTTACGTCTGGGGTCGCGGGCGGAGTTCCGGCTGGGCTTACACCGCCTGGGGTTACTCCCAATGACTGGCCCAGCGTGCGCCAGGAGATAATCACCACAGTAAAAGCGGCAGCCATGGGAGACCAGCGGGCCGCGGCGCGCTTGCAAGCTATTGCAGGAATGATGGGCGAAAGATTGCCTGTTGGACTCGGCGAGCTACCCAATTTTGCCGATATTCAGGCGGCCAGCCACGGCGACAAAGCCGCAATCGAGCGTTTGAAACTGGCGCAGCAAGGCAAGCGGCCAGCTCAACCAAAGCACAGCCAAAGTAGCATCCAGAGCTTTGCTTCATTTCATCCGCCGCTGGTAAAACGGGCCAAACGCTTGCAGAAGATGGGCTCACACATGATCGCGCCGGTAAGAGCCGGCGGATGGGTGCTCACGGTCTTCATGACCTTACTCTATCTGATCATTGTCCCACTACTCACTGTCGCGGGCGGGGCCGTGCTGATGGTGATCGGCATTTTGATTGGCATGAACCTGATGCTGCTGGCTGTGTGGCTCACCGCGATACATTGGTTCTTTGTCTGGCTGAATGGAAGGTAAACCTACGCCGCAATCTCTCCCGGCGAGAGTTCATCCACATAGCACCAAATCCATGCTTCTCCGGGCTCAATGGAGCGGATGAGCGGATGTTTGCTGCGATGGAAATGCTTAGTCGCGTGCTTGTTCTTCGATGAATCACAGCAACCCACATGGCCGCATTCCAGGCACAAGCGCAGATGGACCCAGGTATCGCCAGTCTTGATGCACTCTTCGCAGACGTGCGTATCAGTAGATTTGAATTTGATCTGCTTCATGTGGCTGCAATTCTGGGCCATGGCTTCTCCTTAGGCCGCACCAGCGGCGGGTTGCTCGGTTCTTTCCAGTGCAGCGCGGTCCCACTTCGCCAAGGTCGCCCCGGCTTCATAGGTGCTCTGCAAAAATTCCAATACCGCGGAAGTAGGCGAACTTGCGCGGCGCGCATCTTCATGCATCAGCAGAAATTCGCCCAGCTGTTGATGATAAAACGCTGCCGCAGGACGCACTTTTTGCTCGGTAAAGCCTTGCGGGGTCGGCGCAGCATAGCAGTAGAATGCGGCATCTTCCACATCGCCACCTCCCGGCCACCAGCCCGCGCTGATTACCTCATGCGAATAAGCTTCCTGCATGATTCTGCGCAGCACAGGGTCAGGATCGTTGCGCTCCGGCGCGGGACGCCCGGAAAAGCGCGTGACCGCCAGATCAAAGCTTCCCCAGAAGAAATGTACTGGGCTGGATTTTCCGACAAAGCGCGAACGAAAAACCTGGAACACGTCATCCACGGAAACCAGCGT
Source organism: Candidatus Angelobacter sp. (assembly GCA_036497385.1). Classification (GTDB taxonomy): domain Bacteria; phylum Acidobacteriota; class Terriglobia; order Terriglobales; family Acidobacteriaceae; genus Angelobacter. Next base: position 2,807 of record DASXJO010000506.1, read on the forward strand.
GCGCCAGAAACGGCGCGCATATTCTTTGTCGTAGGAAGCGTGGGTTTTGTCCTGATCAAACGGGATGGGGTTCGCGACTTCCACCGGCATATGCCAGATCGTCACGTCAATCTTGAGCGCCCGCAGCGCAGACATGAATTCCTGATAGAAATCGGCCACAGAGCGTGGCCCCAGCGGAATAATTTTCGTAGCCGGGTCGCAGGTCTTGATGATGAGCTGGTGCTCAAGAAAATCAAATTCAATTTCAAATACGCGATCGCCGTAAGGAATGGCTGAAGTTGTCAGTCCACGCGCGGTCACATAAAGCGCCACATTCCACCAGTGATTGGTTTTGGGCGTAAGCGCCAAGCGTACTTTGCCCACGATCTGCGTCCACATGTGCAGCGTGTCACGCGTATCTTGCCATGCGGAAAGAGGTAAAGCGGGCCAGCAAACGGGAGAATCGGAAACAGCAGTGCTGCGGAGGTCAGTCATGGGTTACTCTCGAAGATCGCTCCAGCTAGACAGTATAGCCGCAGCCGCGCAGCCGCCGCGAGTTCAGCTCACGAAAGGCTATTCGAGCGGTAGGATCTTGCTATATTAATCAGGATTGCGACTCAACTCCGGCGTTTGTCATCGAGAAGCGAATGCGCCACCCGCGCCGCCAACTCGTCAACGTGCCGCACGTAATGCTCGATATCGAGCTGCGTATCTTCAATCCGCGCAAAAGTCAGCGCGGAGCGCAGCAGATCAACCCGTTCGTCCTCGATTTCCGAACGCACCAGCGCCGCAAACGCCTGGATGATCTCTGTACTGGCTCCAGTAGGCACCCACCCCTCCCCCATCCGTCAACGGTAAGAATATACTTGGCTAACCAAAAATCTTTTTCCATTTGATTCGTCTTTTTCCTTTGCTTCTCTCAATCCAATTCGCTTATAAGCAGAACGGGATGCGCTACGGTGGTATCCGCAACACATCCCTAACCACAAATCACCTTCACGAGAAAGGCGAATCATGGCTGTCTCTAAGCGTACCAAACCCTCTCAGCGCGTCCACAAATTTCCCACGGCAAAAGGCAAGATCATTGCCGATGTGGAACTCTCTGTTTCTCCCGATTACAACGTCATCGAAATCGTGTTTCAGGACAAGACTTCACTCAGCTTCAATCTCGAATCTTGTTTTCAAGTCACCCCTGAGCTTGTCAATTGGAAGTCCGGCGAATACAAACCCATTCGCCGCTGGCGACCTGTTCACAGCGTCTAGCACACTCACACCTAACCAGAGGCCCACCAAATCAGGTGGGCTTTTCCATTGGAGCACCGATGAAACAAGAATCACCCGTTGTAGAGGAGCAATACGAAGTTCAATCTCAGGCTAAATCAAGCGAAAAGAAGACCAGTAAAACTGGAATCTCAGCCTCTTGCGTTTGCCCGGACAAGTTGTGCGAAAACCTCATCACCGATAAGTAGCTTGTCCCAATAAGCATTTTGCGCAACCTCATGCACGAGCAGGCGATCAGCATCTTTTAGGATTGGCATGATTCTGTCGTAGATTTTCTCAGCATCATTCATGCCGCCTTTGATGATCCATTCAGAATAGAGAATTTTCAGAGCACCCATTTGCTTTAACAAAGCCCAAAGTGGCTCGTATTCTTTTTTGTCTTTTTCGTCAATGTCATAGCTGATGAGATAGAGGGCCATTGGTCAAACCTTTCTCCAAGGGGGCAGCGGGATTATATCGCGCTGGAAGCCAGAGTTAATGCTATTCTGTGATCCTCGCTATGGTTCGTTCTGAGTTTGAAGCACTATGGAGTTTGCCGGACAAGTGTGTGAATGAGGACATTGTTTTCATTCCACACAGAAGCATCCCAGGTGTTTTCGTTTTTGAGGACGTGGAAGTAATACACACGCGTTCGATAGGCTGTTCATTAATGGCACATACCACTGCAAGGTGGGATCAATCGTATACAATTTCACCCTCGCGGGAACCGGAGCAATTACCCGTTATTGTCTTGGTTCCTCTGAGCATGGCGATTCTGGGCGATTTCATCAGCATCTAATACAAAGTGAGGACTGTGTGAGGCGACAGCTTCCCTTTGCGATTCAACGAGATGACTTTCGTAGCTTGACAGCAAAGCAAGCATGGAACAAACTGTGCGGAGAGTCTGGCATTGCCCATGTCGGAACTTTCTTTGAGCCTGAACTAAGGTGTAAATGAGACTCGACTGCTCATTATTGCAACAAATGGTGCACTCAATATCTTTGGTGCGCAATTGCGATGTTGTGCCTAATGGCGCACTCCGGCTCTCGACTCCATTTTCATATCCCAATGGCTCTAGCATTGATGTTTTCATTGAGAGAGAGCCTGTTTTGTTTGACTCGTATATTCTCTCGGATTATGGGCAAACCAATCTTTATCTCAATGATGCCCAAGTGAAGCTTGATTCGACTGAAAGACGCCGTCAGATCATTGACGATATTTGTAGCCAATTGGGTGTCAAATTTCGGCATGGTTCTTTTCAGTTGACTCTTTCGGGAGATCGCCCCAGCGACATATCAGATGCGATTATGCGGATGTCGCAAGCGTGTCTACGGATTTCTGATTTTGCATCTCATCAACGGCTGCGTTCGGCAAATGCATTCCGCGATGATGTAGAGGATTTCTTCGATGCATCTGGACTGCGGTATATTCCCGATGTAAAAGTCAGCGGCCCGTACGGTGCAGACATCAAGATTGATTTTGAAGTCAATTCATCCTCGTATGTGCTCGTATTGGCGGCAATGAATGAAGCTGCTGCCCATGCTTCTGCAAATGAGATCTTTAGCAAGTGGCATGATTTGCGAATGGGACAGCGCGGAAATGCTCACAGTTTTGTTACTGTCTATAATTCCGCATCTCCCGCTATACGTCCAGCAGACATTCAGCGTCTGGGCGATTACTCTCAAACTGTCTCATATCCAGAGCAGGGAGAATTGTTAGCTCAGGTTTTGAGCGCGAACCCAAGTGCGCCTTCCAGCCATGCATAAAACTGTCAAAACATCGGACGAATACAGGGCTTTTGAATCGCTACTCAAGCAAGTAATCCAGGTTCCACACTCTGAGATAAAGGCCAAGCTGGAAGCCGAAAAAAGGACCAAAAAAGAAAAGCGTCCTAAGATTTCGGACGCTTCCCGCGCTTCCGGCGCTTCCGGCGATAAGGATTAGAAGGCTTCCGTTTCTCCCACCTTGCCAGTAAGAGCAGAGTAAGTGAGTCTCTTTCCGGCAACTTGGGACAGCAGCATTTCAAAACGCTCACCATCGTTTACAGGCTTGTCTTTGTTTCCGCGATTGTTATAGCGGAATGATTGTTCGTCAAGATAACGGAACAAATGGAACGGCTCAACAGCAACATAGGTTCCGCTCAATCCACGCTTCAAGAGTGCCCAAAAATTCTCGATTCCGTTGGTATGAATTTTTCCGTTCACGTAAGTTTCAGCGTGATTAACGATCTCATGAGTGAACTCTTTGTACAGCCCCCAATATCCGTAGAAATCGTCGGTATGAAGTTTTGCTCCGGTTTCAACGTGCTCTTTAACGGCAGCGTGCAGAGTGGTAACAGAGCGATTGGCGATCACCTGAGTTTTGACAGTGCCGCCATCCAAGAATCCAGCGACAATGGTTTTATTTCCAAAGGACATTTTGTCAATTTTTGCCCGTCTGGATTTGTGCATGTTGCGCGCTTTGCCACCGATGAAAGTTTCGTCAACTTGGACAGGCGATCCGCTTCCACCGAGTTTCATCAAAGAACCGTTCTGCATGGCAAGCCGGATTCTGTGAAGCATGAACCAAGCCGACTTTTGAGTGACACCGATAGCGCGGTGAATCTCGTAAGAGGAAACGCCGTTTTTGCAGTTGGCAATCATCCACATTGCGAGCAGCCATTTGTCTAAGCCCAGCGGTGAATCTTCAAAGATGGTTCCCAGCTTGACGGAGAACTGGCGATTGCAGTCTTTGCATTTCCAGCGTTTCTGAGTCTTGAGGTAATAGTGCTCTTTGTGACCACAAGCCGGACAGGTGACACCCTGAGGCCAGCGGAGCGCGGCAATGGTGTCAATGCAGACCTGTTCATCGCTGAAGTGCTGGATCGCGGTTTGAAGAGTTTTTGGTTTCATGTCGATCACCTGAAACCAGAGTACCGGAAAGCCGTTGGTTAGTCAAGTATATTATTACCCCGTCAACTAGGATTCAAGAAGACTTACGGTCTCATTCTACGATCATCCCACATTGGCCTGGGGTTCATGGCCGCAGCTTCCGGTTTTCCCGACCAACGGATCACCCGATCAACGGATCACCCGATCCCAAGGGGTATCCCCCTCCCCCTGCCATCCCAGATTGGCGTAGGGTTTAGAGAAGTCATCCCAGATCATCGGGACTTATATACTTCACGCACATGTTGTTTTTGTGTGCGGTTTTCGCTCTTTTTTTGTTGTCAGCCACTCGCGCATACGCTACAAGTGAAGACAGGACGCGCTACGGTGTCACCCGCAACGCGCCCCTGACCACAAATCACCTTCCATCGAAAGGCGAATCATGGCTGCCAAGAGTATACGCAAGAGACGAAAACCAGACCCCTTTGCCGTTGTCCGGGGCAAGGTCGTGGAACGAATCGAAGTCTCAACAATGGACGACGACTGCTCAATCGGGATTCTTTTCAAAGACAGAACCTATCTCAGTTTTGATATTGAGCCGTTCCTTCGCATCACTCCCGATTTTTCCGATTGGAAAACTCACAACTACAAACGCATCAAACGCTGGCCACCTCTCCGTACCGAATAACCGTCTCTCCATCACGAACACAAAACCCGCTGAAAGGCGGGTTTTGTGTTGTGTGTGTTTGTTAGGACAGCTAGGTACTACACACACATGTTTGTGCAAGAATGGAGGATATCAGCATGCAGAATCAGGCACGAGATCGGGAGACAATGGGGATGATCCATGGCTGCTAGTCAATCTCGCATTGTCCAATTTGGCAAAGACTTGTTGGCCTTTGCTGAAGCGCTCTGGGCTCACTACAGAACCATCCTCGGTGGTGGCGTAGTGATAATCCTAATCGGGCAATACGAGCGCTATGTCGGCCACGGTATCGGCGCGGAGTTGTATTGGATTTTGATTCTCTCGCTTCTTGTTATGGCAGCTTTTTTGGCGTGGAGGGATGAGCACAGAAAAGCAGTAGATTTGGAATACGATCCGCCTGAAGTGGAAATGGAAATCCTACAGGTAAGGCGATATCCGATTCCATACATTGGCACCGATGGGCAGGCAATAGCAGCGCAGCGATTCCATGTTTTTGTTAGCGCGAGCATAAAATTAAATAAACCTCAGTACGTGACAGTAAAAGCATTTCGCCTGAAACTGCTCTTAGGCAGCAAATCAATTGCTACAACTCTATACAACGACATTCCCGACAACTGGGAGTTTTTTGATAGGCATGGTTCTCTTACGGATAAAAAGATTCCTGTGCTCGCCAGCAAATTATCGTGGAATTCTCTAGAACAAGGATGGCTTCACTTCGTGACCGAAGAAAAAGTTAGTGTCGGGGAAATCGATGAGTGCTTCGTTAGTTTAATTACTGAAACCGAGCATGGCGCTCCAAACAAGTTCTCTAGTCATTCCATTCAATGGCTATCCAGCAGTAGTCCATCCATCAGCACAATTTTTGGCAGGAAGGCATTCCCAGATATTGCAATCATTGATGAGATCGATTCCTTGAGGTTGGGGGCAGACGAAATTTGGCGTTTCAAGGAACCGCACGTCTCGCAAACGGCAGTACCGTTACGCAACCCTAAGGCTGCTACTTTTTGGTGGCTCAGCTGCAAGATATGCGGTTTATTTCATCGGGGGCCTGAACTACGACCAGATGGCGATCGCATCCCATTGCGAGACATTGAATGTGCAGGCAGATCGGGTCAATATGCCTACTACGGAACACAGAATTGGATGCAGGAAAATGAAAAAGTATGAATACAGCGAAGGCCAGGGAGCAACAGAGAATTTTGAAAAGGGCATGAAAGCTCTGTTCCAGGTTCCGAAAGATGCGGCCAAAGGAAAGAAAAAAGCCCGCAAGAAGCGGGCTAAAAGCGGTCAAAGTCGGACCAGCGAATCCGGCCCTTCCCGCGATTCTGGCGAGGCTTAAAGCATCGCGGGCGCTTTGCATCAGGGCTGCTCAAAACGTCTGCCAACCAGCTCATCATAGGTGAGACGCTTATCAGCTATTTGAGGGAAGGCCATTTCAAAGCGATTAGAGTCTGAAACGAAGTGCTTTTTAGTTGCGCGATTGTTGTACCGAAATACTTGCTCATCGAGGTAACGAAAAAGATGGAACGGTTCAACGGAAATATAGGTGCCTTTCAATCCGCGCTTTACGAGGCTCCAAAAGTTTTCCAGCCCGTTCGTGTGAACCTGCCCGTTAACGTACTCTTTGGCATGGTCAACGATGCCATGAGCGTATTCCTTGTCCAGTCCCCAGTAGGAGTGGCAATCATCGGTAGAGAGTTGAGAGCCGGATTCGACGTTATCTCTAACGAGTGCATGCAAAACGTGACGCTCTCTATTCTCAAGAATCTGAGTTCTTACTTTTCCGCCACGTTCCAAAACTCCACCAACGATAACTTTGTTCGCGCCGCCTTTTGGCATTCCCGGCTGAGTCATTTTGGCTCGTTGTTTCTTGTGCATGAAACGGGCCTTACCGCCGATATAGGTTTCGTCAACCTCGACGTGCCCTTGAAATTTTCCCTCTTGTTTTTGGTGCAAAGCCAAGCGGAGTCTTTGCAGCATGAACCATGCTGTTTTTTGCGTGACTTTAAGAGCGCGGTGAATTTCCAGACTGCTCACACCATTCTTGCAATTGACCAACATCCAAAAAGCGGCCATCCACTTATCGAGCGAGATTGGCGAGTCCTCCATGACGGTTCCAATCTTGAGGGTGAACTGCTTTTTGCAGTCATAGCAAAACCAGACGCGGCGAGTCTTGACGAACGAATGTTTAGAACCATTGCAGCGCGGGCAAGTTACCTTCCCATCTGGCCAGCGCAACTTTACCGCGTACTCAAACACGCGCTGATGATCGGAAAAGTAAACAATCGCTTCTTGCAATGTCTCTGGTTTCTTCATGGAAAAATTATGGCATATGTTCGCCTGTGTGTCAAGTATATAGTTACCCAGATCATCCCAGATTGGCGCGGATTTGAGAGGTTACGCCTCGATTGGCGTAGAGTTGACGTGCCTCCGATTCCGCGCGATGTCGTGCGATCACGGCGATTCCGGCGATCCACTACCCCTCCCCTGGGCTCCAACTAGGATTGCAAAGGGCTTAACCGAGGTGATCCCAAGGGGTCCCAGATTGACGTAGCGTTGTCCTAGTGGCACAGCCCCCAGCTGTGGGGACTTTGGGGTTAATTTTCTGGCTACGAGCTAGCGGCTAGTAGCTAGAAGCTTCAGTTGTCAAAGATCGCCGCCAAAGCACACTCCAGCCCACAATGACGGATGAATGTAGAATCTACCATTTGTTCGCCTCAGTGTCAAGCAAAAAGAGCTGCTTGTAGTGTCATGATTTGGCGGGTAGAGGGGATGGTGAGGGGTACCGCAGGCTGGACAAGGGCCTAATTTGTTATTTAATTTGCCTTTTTGGGCTGCTCATCTCCTGTCTTCTCTCTGCTAATGGCCTGATAGTCGATTTCGTCCCTCGTGGTGGAGTTGGGAAAGATGTAATCCTCAGTGCCGACGTAAGACTGTGGGGAAAAACCAGCAGTCCAGCCAATCCACCCGTCATGAAAATTAAGCGCCAGTTCACAGAATTTGATGCGACGAAGGGGACTTCCAAATAGATCGTAGTAGCAAATGAATCCATAGGCCCACAGGTGCTTTTTACGATCAACAATCGAGCGAACATCTTCGAGGGAAATTTCTGTCCGTTTCCAACTAGGAAGGGCAGGGAGAGTATAAGACTGGCTTGGCTGCACCACATCTTTTTCGAGCATGATGCCAGCAGCGGGCAGCCTTACTTCGGGGTATCCCGGTTGATGCCAGTAGTCTGGAGGCAACGGTAACTCTTCACAGGTGAAAATAATGTTCCACGATCTCAGAAATGCGGGGGTTTGCCCGTAGTTCTTAATTACGATGTTGACGTTCGGAAACTGAAGGGTGGCTTCGAGATTAGCAGCGCCTACATACCCTTGCTCAAATTTGTCAATCACGAGGGTTGGGATGGATACACGGGCAGCAATGTCCGCGCTGGTTTTAGCCGCACTGACGGAAATTTCAAGATGGCGAGTCTGCTTCTCCATTTCAGCCGCCTGCTTTTGCATCTCTCCGAACTGCCCTTGCATTGTTGTAAGTTGGTCCTGCATTGCAGCCCGCTGCAATGCCATTTCGGCGGCCTGCTTATTTATGGCATCCAGAGTCTTGACCGCGAAACATACGCCGACAGCTCCTATGATGAACAGCAGAAAGCTAGAGAAGATGGCGAGATAATCCGCCCAGTCTTTGATTACAGACACGGGGACAGGTTCTCGGATTACTACGGCACTGTCTGTATTTGTTGCGCCTGTATCACCACGTTTTTTATCTTCTTCTTGTGGGTTTGCTGTAACCTGTGGGCCGGGCGCGGGCGTAGCGGTTCGGGTACTCTTCCCATTGGCGTGACTTTGGACGCTTTGGCTTGTGGAAGCGCTGTTATTGGGTACCTTCCGTGGAACTGGTCGCGTTGCCTGCATGAACGCCTGCGCCGCTGCCGATCCCAGCACGAGCACCAGGCAGGCAATAACCAGCCAGGGCGGGATCCAACGAGCGATGTTGCCTTGTTTGTGTTTCATAGCAAATAAAATCAATTACAGAATTCCAATCACACCTGCAGTA
>DASXJO010000507.1:0-2638 GCA_036497385.1 Candidatus Angelobacter sp.
CGCGTACTGAAGATTTGGGCCTTTCTCCAGAAAGCGCGCCGACGATTCTTGGCGCCACACGCCTTGAGGACCTGCTGGAGATAGAACGCAAATTGCTGGAGACGAACCGCGTGCTGCCTGTGGCGCATGTTCCCCAGGTGCTCTGGCTTAACAACGCGGCGCACAACTGGCAGCAGGAGTTGAATGGCGGGTGGAACCTTGACCAGCTCTGGATGGAAGGAGCGCGATAAGCATTGTCTTTAAAGACCAAGCTGCTTCTTCTGGTGACCATCAGCATTACCGCCAGCGTGGGTGCCGTGGCGTGGTTGATTGAAGAGCGCGCGCATGAAGCCTTCCGGCAGGTGGAACAGGAACGAACGGCAGCGCTGGTAAACCAGTTCCGTCGCGAGTTTGAGCATGCAGGCGACGAGATTACTCGGGGCGTGGATGCAATTGCCAGTTCGGACGCGATGCAGCGCACCGTAACGGAACTGGCCAACGGCGCCGAATACGCGAACTACGTAAATGAAGCTGCGGCCAACGCGACGGCGCAACGGCTGGATTTTCTTGACCTGATTGCACCCGACGGCGCAATTATTTCTTCCGCGCACTGGCCCGCGCGTTTTGGATACAAGCAGCGTTGGTTTATGGATCTTCCGTCGCCTCTGCCGCGCCAGGCGTTTCTAAGACACGTTGAGACCCCGCAGGGCAGCGTGCTGGCCATGCTTTGCTTCCGCACGGTACCGGTCCACGGGCTGAATTATTATCTGATCGGCGGGCGCAAGCTGGATACGGTGGTGCAATCGCTCTCGCCACCGGAAGGTTTGCGCGCGGCCATTTTCAGCGTGCCGGAGCAAGGATCGGGCGAGATGATCGGCCCGGGAAAAGAAAGTTTTGATGCTTCGCGACTCAGTCCACTCATCCAGAAAGTTCTGGCCAAACACACTGAAGACTCGGCCACGGTGGATCTGGGACCAGCGCTTGGAAATGAAGAGATTGTGCACGCGATTCCCTTGCCCGGCTATACCGACCGTGTTCCTGCGGTGCTTCTGGTGGGCAACTCCCTTGAGCAGGAGCTTCTGCTGGAAAAACGCATTCGCAATATCAGCCTGATGATTGCCGGAGTGGGCGTTTTTATTGGGGTGGCGGTGAGCGGGATTGTGACGGCGCGATTCAGTCGGCCCATCAAGACGCTGGCGCAGGCGGCAACGGAAATCGGACATGGCAATTGGGACGTTCGCGTGGAAACCTCCGGCAAAGATGAAATCGGCAAACTTGCCGTGGCGTTCAATCAGATGACCACGGAATTGATGGGGCAACGTGAGCGACTGGTGCAAAGCGAGCGGGTTGCGGCATGGCGTGAACTGGCGCGCCGGCTGGCCCACGAACTCAAGAACCCGCTGTTTCCCCTGCAGATTACGGTGGAAAACCTGCTGCGCGCGCGGCAAAATGCGCCGCAGGAGTTTGACGAAGTGTTTCAGGAAAGCACCGCGACGCTGCTGGCGGAAATTGCGAACCTGAAGACCATCATCGGGAGATTCAGCGATTTTTCCAAAATGCCTGCGCCGCAGCTCCAGGCAGTCGATCTGAATGAATTGGTCCGCAGCGTAGCGCAACTGTTTCAAGGACAGTTCAATCGCGATCCCGGGCGCATTCAATCGAAACTACAACTGGGGGACGTGCCACAGGTGAACGCTGATCCAGTGTTGCTGCGCCGAGTGATAGAAAATCTTGTGCTGAACGCGATTGACGCGATGCCGCAGGGCGGCACGCTGACTTTCCGCACCATGACCAGCACTGATGACCGATTCGCGCTTTTTGAGCTGGCAGATACAGGCGCGGGCCTGACCGCAGAAGAGTGCGAGCGGCTTTTCACTCCTTATTACACCACCAAGCAGCATGGAACAGGACTGGGGCTGGCGATAGCGCAATCGGTGATCAGCGATCATCACGGGCGAATCACGGTGAGCAGCAAGAAGGATCAGGGAACGACGTTTCGGGTTGAGTTGCCGCTGTGGGAAGGTGCAGGCGCTGTAGAATTTGGAAGCGGTAAGGATTAGCCGAGCGCCACAATGTCTTGAGAAGCAGCTAGCAATTAGCAACTGGCAATTAGCCAAAACTGGAAAACCGAGACGAGATGCGAAGATGACATAAGCCAGTGTTAGTCATCCATAAACGGCGGCAGCCAAAACACAGGAGCTAATTGCTATTTGCTAATTGCTGATCTATGAAAGCTAATCTTTTTATTGTTGATGATGACGCCAACACGCTGGCGTCGCTTTCGCGCGCGTTCCGGCTTGCAGGGCACGAGGCCACGGTGTGTGACAATCCAATCAAAGCGCTGGAGATGATCAAAGCGGAAAAGTATGACCTGATCTTTTCCGACGTGGTGATGCCCGCGATGAATGGCCTTGAGTTGCTGGAGAAGATCAAAGCGTCCGGCGTGACGACGCCAGTGGTAATGATGTCCGGCCAGGCGCACATTGAGATGGCGGTGAAAGCTACGCGGCTGGGCGCGCTCGACTTCCTGGAAAAGCCAATCTCCACGGACAAGCTCTTGCTCACGGTGCAGAACGCGCTGCAACTGGAACGGCTGAAGCAGGAAAACCAACAACTGCGCCGGCAATTGGGCAGCGGCGGCATTGTTTTTACCGGCGAG
>DASXJO010000508.1:0-3193 GCA_036497385.1 Candidatus Angelobacter sp.
AGCAACTGGCGAATGCGCTCAGCGATTTCGTCCAATGAATCCACGCCCAGCGCCATTTGCATGCGGCGCTCTGAGCCGAACTGGTTAATCAACACAGGAACGCCGTTGCCGCCTTTAACGTTTTCAAAGAGCAGGGCGGGACCGCCGGGGCGTCCATACTTTTTGGCAGCGCCTTTGGAGACACGGTCGGCGATCTCAGTGATCTCCAGAATGGGATCAACTTCAGCCTTAATTCTCTTCAGCTCGCCGGCGCGATCCAGCGCGGCAATCCAGTCTCGGAGGTCGGTATACGACAATCAGCACTCCTTGCGAGGTAATCTTGTTGTGAACGGACGATTATATAAGGAGCAGTCAGCAATCAGCAGTCGGCATTCAGCCAAACCGGTTTCACCGCAAAAAGACGCAAAGGAACAAAGAGGACGTGTTTCACAAAGACATAAAGAACGATGAAAAATTTCGTTCCGATCAAGAAGCCAATCGCTATTCCCTTCTTTGCGTACTTTGCGTCCTTTGCGGTAAATGAGCCACTGAGTCTGACACCGGATTGCTCGCGATCCCCCGACAACCTGAAAGCAGCAGCCCACATCCTAGTTTTCGAAGCAAACCAGCTTACGAGTAATCCCCCGAGGAGTCCCCCGGTCCCATGGCAACGGCAATTAAGAACGAAAGCCAATATATTGATGCATTTTTAAAATTAACTTTGCGGCCGGCTTCTGCGTCCGATCTTATCCCCATGCTTAGCTCGCTCACGCCGGAACAACGGCAAGACTTTGTAGAGCTGGCGGATTCCAATCACGTGGTGATCCGAGCGTTTGAGGTGCTGAACCGCGTGGCTGGTAATCGCGGGAATAATGAGATCCAAGCCTGGGCGGTGGAAGCACTAACGAAAGAGCGCGCCCGCATCTCCAATGCCCTGAATCATCTGGAGCAAGTATGTAATGCGCTGGAAGAGGAAAACTGCCCCACGGTGGTGATGAAGACGCTGGACCATTGGCCTGATCTGGGCAATGACCTTGACTTGGTCTCAACAGGCCCGAAGGCGAAGATTGTGAATGTATTCACCAAGCGGTTTGGCGGCAAGATTGAAGCGCGGAGCTGGGGCGACCGGCTGGCCTGCAAATGGAATTTTTCCATTCCGGGGCTGCCGGAGTCAATTGAAACGCACGTTGGCCGCCTGGGCCAAACAGGCGAGCATATTGGCTTGGCGAAGCGGTGCATCGATCGCCGCGTAACGATTCGGCTGAACGGGCACACTTTTTACGTGCCGGCTCCGGAAGAGCGGATTTTTGCCGCCACGCTGCAGCGCATGTATCGACACTTTTACTTCCGTGTCTGTGACATCCTGAACGCCACGGCGATTATTGAATCCGGCAAGGTAGATTTCCGCGAACTGCGGGTGGCCGCTACCGTGGCTGGCATCTGGCCGGGCGTGGCCAGTTTCCTGAAGATTGTTTCCGACTACGTGCAGCGCTATCGCGGGAGTCCGCTTGAGCTGCCGGCAGAAGTGATTAAAGACGCCACCATAAATGGCGACAAGATTTACACGCGCGCTCGCTTCCTGCGCGTGCCCATTATGCCCTACGGAGCACGCCTCTATACAAAACAGATTACCCAGGCAGCTTTCAGCGGGAATGTTCCGGCGACGTTCCGTTTGAGCTTGCTGCCGCCGCTGGCTTCCGCAGCGGCCGTGGCTTTCAAGATTACGGGCAGCGATAAGGGAGTCTGGTAGCTGCGGCTTACAGTCCACGCTTAAGCGCAGAAATGAGCGACGGTTGGTTGTCCGTCGCTCATTCTGTTTTCTAGCCAAAAATTGGGTCACGTGAGTCGCCCTTGTCGCGACGTTCCCGTTAGGACACGTGAAGCTATTTTGTCGTCAAGTGCCGATAAAAGACCAAATCTGACCAGCAATGTTCTTGCTGCTCCGCTAGCGATGGTGGGAGCTGGAGCCCGAACTCGAGTGTGATTCGCTGTGGCTTCCGCCGCTGTGGGACGCTGAGCCTCCACTATTCCCGTGAGATGACGATCCACCGCCGCCGCCGCTGCGCGACGAGCCGCCACCGCTGTTGTGCGATCCCGAACCTGACCCTGAGTATGAGCCGCGAGATTCACCGCGTGGCGCGGGCGGATTCTGCCGAGGTTCATTGTGTTGGGCCGGCGGATTGTAACGAGGCTGACTCCGCGGCCCGGGCGCCGCACTGCCCGGCTGTTCCCGGGGAGTCACGATAGGCCGATGCATATCGAGCGGAGGCCTGCTGTTTCCAGTGCTAGAGTTGCCCTGCGATGCATGGTCAACGCGGTCGGCAGCGGAAATTCCGGGGCCTGAATCGTGATCAACGGCTGAACTGTGATCTGATCCGCGGCCGGAGCTTGAACCGTGGTCGCTGGAGGGAAATTTCTGCCAGCCACCGCTTTCCGGCGCGTGCGATGTCTGTCCCGTGCCGCGATCAGACGATCGCGACATCCCAGAATTAATCTGGTGGTCGCTCATTTGACGGTCGTTAATTTGCCGCCCGTTACTCTGGTGGTCATTGTTTTGGCGACTCACTCCGCCGCCTGAGCTTCTCGGGTTTCCTGAAGACTCAGAGCGGCCATTCCCTACGTCGCCACCGGAATGGCTTGAGGGCGAACCAAATTTGTTCCAGCCGCTGTGGTCGGCGCGGGAATGATCTTGCGCCGAGTTGCTGCTTGCAGGACCAGCGGAAGAGCCGCTGTTCGGTGCATGCGCGTTGTTCATGCCGGATTCGATGCGACGTCCGCCGTCGTTAAACGAATGCTGCCCTGAGCTGGCATTGGTTGCGCCATTTGCTGCACCGCCAGATTTCGGGACTTCAGTGTTGCCAGTCCGCGCATTTGCGCCGCCGGAATTGCCGTGGCTTGCGCCGGCAGTTTGCGGTCCCACAACGCGCTGCACGCGCTGCATCTGGTCATGGAATGATTCCTGCTTTGCCGCAGGAGGGGCGTGTTTGGTAAAGAAACGATCGCTGTTGCGTGTCTGTATGCCTGCGGGTGCGCCGCTATTGCCGTTGCCGGCATGCAGGCTTTCGCGCGAAGGGACAACGGGCAAGTTCGCCGTCATCACGCGGGATTCGCGCAGTTCGCGTTCTTCCACGCCGTGACGCCAGCCCTCATGGCCGCCGCGGCCAAAGTTTTCGGCTGACACGCTGGTGATCGAGCCACGCACGCGAGGGTTGGT
>DASXJO010000509.1:0-5917 GCA_036497385.1 Candidatus Angelobacter sp.
GATTCGCGTGGTCTCGATTGAGCGTGGGCACGATCCACGGCAGTTTTCGCTCGTCGCCTTTGGCGGCGCGGGCGCTATGCATGCATGCGAGCTGGCCCATGCTCTGCGCATTCCGCGCGTGATTGTTCCTGCGTATCCCGGCGCACTCTCAGCACTGGGGATTCTGATCAGCGATGTGGTGAAAGACCATTCGCGGACGATATTGCTGCGCATCGCCCCTGGCGCAGCTTTCTCCGCGCAGCTTGATCCGATCTTTAGCGAGCTCCAGCGCAGTATCGCGTCTGAGCTAAACAAAGAAGACTGGCAGGGAAGAGCAGTCTTTGAGCCGAGCTGTGACATTCGCTATCGCGGCCAGGGATACGAACTGAACCTGCCGTACACCGCCGACGTGCTGAAGCGGTTCCATGCCGAGCACAAACGCCGTTATGGTTACAGCAGTCCGGAGCGGGATTTGGAGATTGTGACCGTGCGTATGCGCGGGCGCGTGGCTTCGCCGGAAAAACTTTCACGGTTGAAGATCCGGGAAGAAGAGGGCAGGCTTAAGTCGTCGAATCAAATGGTCCATTTTGCCGGACGACGGTACAAGACTCAGGTAATCCCAAGGTCTTCCATCCAGCAGGGCAAAGGTTATCGCGGGCCGGCGATTATCACGGAGTACAGCGCAACCACGGTTGTTCCCCCCGGCCTGAGATATCAAAAAGACCGGGCAGGAAACCTGTTGATTGAACTGTAACGGCGTTTAGCGTCCGCGGGAGGATTTTCTGGCGGCGCGTGTGGTGTGGGTTGGGGTCTGCCGCACGGGCGTGCCTGCCTTCTTCTGCGGATTGCTTTGCTCAGTGGCCTTTTTGGCCCACATCTTTTCCAGCTCGCGCATGTTTTTGGTTTTCATGCCAATAAGAATGCCACAAGCAGGCGGTATATGGCGAGTCACTTCAGTGATACGCCTGCTTTGCACAAGACCCAACCCTTACCACGGATAACACTGATGACACTGATTTACACGGATCAAAAAAGTCCAATTAGCACCATTTAAGTTTGCACATCCGTGTCGTCCGTGTTCACCCGTGGTGAGATTTGCTGACTGTGCAAAGCCTGATCTGTCGGTGAAGACAACCCCGTCAAAAACAAAAGGAGCGCCCTGGACGCTCCTGATGTTGCAGCAGCTAGTAAGAACTACGCCACGTCTTTATCGCGATCCACGTTGCGATCGTCTTCGTCGCCTTTGAGCTTGTCAGCCATATCGCGCACGCCATCTTTCATCTTGCCTACGGCGTTGCGGGTTTTGCCTTCGGCCTGTTTTGCCGTGCCATCGGCCTGAGCTTTGTCGTTGTCCGTCCACTCGCCTACCTGGCGCTCCACGCGGCCAGCAATATCTTGAGCTTTGCCTTTAATGCTTTCCTTATCCATACCTAAACTCCTTTTGTTGGTTGTTCCTGCTCATGGATGGTTTACGGAGCCGCAAGGGCAAATGCACCCTGCGGGTCCGTGATTAGCAATGTGTCCGAGGAGTCGCTCGGGTTGAATGCCTGCGGCTTGCCTGAACGGCTTTGCCTGAAAAAAGCTAGACCGCGGCGCGCCTGCCGGTGATCAACTGAAATACCAGCGCGATCACAGCCAACACCAGCAATATGTGGATAAATCCACCCATGGTGTAGCTGCTGACCACTCCCAACAGCCATAGAACAAGCAAAATCACAAATAGAGTCCAAAGCATGTCACCCTCACAATCCGTTTCTCGTCGGTTAACTGTTTCGTAAAGTACCTAACAATCTCGTCAATAGCTTGGAAGCCAGCAGGGGTAAGGCGGTTGTAAAAAATCGAGAGCTGCTGAATGGAAGTGTTGATGGAAAAAGACTTAAAGGAGATTCAGCCGGCTTTGCCCAAGAAAGGAAAATCTCACCATGATGAACAGCGATGACTGATTAAGGTGTTACGACGGAAAGCGGTTCTATGGTGGAATGTCCCGAATCACCAATCGCTACCTTTTATGAATGCGCCATCCTGAGCCGAGCACAACATGCTCTCATCCGGACCATGCTCTGCATGCGAAAGGCGAAAGGATCTGCTCTGCCACTCTTTAGGGCGCGCCGATCCCTCCGAGCAGTCCTGGATACCCTATGTGCAGCGGGGCCGATCCTTCGGCTTCGCGGAAACCGTGGCAAAACACTTTGCTTGTTTGCGTGGCTCGCCTCAGGATGGCGTGTCGCGGGGGTGAGATGGATGTGAACCGGTGGTGAGCCTTAGTTTTAGGCGGAGCTGGTTCAGCCGGTGAATTTTGCCGTAAGATGATGACGGTTATAGACATGATTAATCCCACTATCTCCATCCCGCTTGATCCGCAAACCGCGCAGGCGTACAACTCCGCATCGGCGGAAGAGAAGCGCAAGATGCAAGCGCTTCTCGGCTTGTGGCTGCGTGAACTTGCTCGCAGCGAAGAACGTTCCTTGCAGCAAATTCTCGACGAAGCCGGAAGCAAGGCGCAGGCCCGGGGACTCACGCCTGAGATGCTGGAATCGTTGCTAAAGGGGCGCATAGTTGCGCTGCGTCCCCCTTTTTCTTAGTGTCTGGTGCGCGATGCTCTTACGTTGCTGGAGCTTACTTGCCGATCTGACGCTAGGGCGAGTTGGGAGCATTCAGCCATCAAGCAGGTCTGGCGTGGAACTCACGCTGATCCTTGGATGAGGTGGGAATGAAGGCGACGCTGCCCGGATTCATCCATTTGCCCAGCCAGTGGCGGGAGCCAGACGCGACATAGAGCAGTTCAATCCCGAATTGGTGTTCCGCGGGTGCGCTCCAGCGCACGAATCCCTGGGCCTCAAGGATGAGGCGGTCCTCCTGAAACTCCAGATGTATTCCAATCGGGCCGTCGACAAGCATTTGCGAGCACGAAATGCAGAATCCTCTGCGGCCAAAGGCTATTTCCCCGAGCCGCAGAGCCCCAGCGAGGTTGGGATAGCTCTGATGGATCGTGGTATCCGGCAGTTCTTTCAAAGGGGTGCACCAGACTTCTTCGCGCGGGCTCAGCGACCGCGCCACCGTATCCAGGAGATCCTGACGGTCCATGGGCTTAAGCAGGAGAGCGTCAGCTCCCAATCCCAAAGCGATGCGAGCTTCCGTATCGCTGTACCCGCTGATCAGGATAACGGGCAAGTTCCGCCGCGAAGCGCGAATATTCTTGAGCAGAGTGATACCGTCAATGACCGGCATTCTCATATCGCTAATCACAAGATCCACCGGATGGACGGCGATGACCGCGAGGGCTTCGCCGCCGTGGGCAGCCGTTAATGCCTTGCCCGCGATGCGCTGAAACCATGCGCCAATAATTTCGCGCAAAGCCGGCTCATCCTCGACAAGCAAGATCGTCGCCTGATTAAGCTGCATAAATTCTGCTCTCTCTCCCGGCGGGGAGACTCAGGGAAAAGCAGGAGTGTCCCTGGTCTTCAACTAGTTCCAGGCTGCCGCCATGGTCCTCTGCAATGGTCCGGCAGAGGCTCAGTCCCAATCCCGTACCCTGGCCAGCCCCTTTCGTGGTGAAGAAAGGCTCCATGATCTGCGACCTTATCTTTAACGGAATGACGGGGCCACTGTTAATTACGGAAAAAACGATGAATTCTCCGGCGCGCTTGATTTCCAGCCGGACCCATTTCTCGCCGGACTGCTGCACGACGGCGTCAAACGCGTTGGTGAAAAGGTTGAGCAGAGCCTGCGAGATCTGCATCTCGCGGCAGGAGACGCGGAGACCAGATTCAATGGGGGGCACTCGCAAGGCGATATCATGGGCGCGGAAACGTTGCCGGCAGATCTCCAGCGTCTCCTTCACAATCGTCTTTACTGAGACGGGCAGGAAGGCGCCCTGCGAACTCTCGCGGCCGATGCGGAGCAAGGTTTTGACCATGGCTGCAATGCGGTCGGCGGTCTGCTGGATGCGCTTCGCATTGTGCGTGACCTCCTCGGCGGTGATGGAACGTTGTTCGCGAATGGTATCCAGCAGGTCGCCTGCGGAAGCATGGATGATGGCCAGAGGATTATTGACTTCATGAGCCACGCCGCCAGCCATTGTACCCAGCGCGGAAAGCCGGGCCGATGTGGCCAGTTTTTCTTCCAGGCGCTTGCGCTCGGTGACGTCCATTCCGATGCCGACAATGCGACTCACCTGCCCCTTCTCATCCAAGACCGGTCCTTGCGCGGAGGTGATGTAACGCGTGGTGCCATCGGGACGCAGGATGCGGAACTCGGAGTACTCCTGCGTCTTCTGCTCGATGACGCGCTGCAAGGAAGCTTCAGCCGCCGGCAGATCATCGGGGTGGACGGTAAACCTCCATGCGTCATAAGGCATGGGGACCTGCTGGGGAATGCCAAACATTGCAAACAGGGTGTCATCCCAGATGGTTTGATGGGTGCGCAGATCGAGATCCCATATGCCGATGGAGGCGGCGCGGGTGGCAAGCGAAAGACGCTCTTTTTGCACGCGCAGCTCGGCTTCCGCCTGTTTGCGTTCGGTGATGTCCCGAAGCGAGGTGCAGGTCCTCCTTCCGCCAACGGGGTCTGTGAACATGACACTGGAAACTTCCATGGGGAAGAGGCTGCCGTCCTTGCGCCGGGCCCTTAGTTCTCCCTGCGCTCTTCCAGTGCGGGCGCGCTCTTCCAGCATGCGCTGGAAGTTGATGTCGGTTTCATCCATCAGTCCCTGGCGTCCCAGCTTCTGGATTTCATTTTCAGTGCGGCCCAGAATGCGGCAGGCGCTGGGATTGGCTGATTGAATCGCGCCATCGGGACTGGTGACAAGAATGCCGTCAAAGGCGTTTTCCAATGCCGTGCGGTAAAGCAGCGACTCCACGCTGCGCTTAAAGGCAGCCTGAGCGAGGTATATGGTGACTCCGAATAACGCAGCGATCACCATACCTCCCGCGAGCAAAAAGTGCGAGAGCGCCACAACGCTGCGGCCCTCATTCAGGACAAAGGCCTGCCAGAGCCCGAGCACACACACGCTGACGATAAGCCATGCGCTCTGGGGCAGCCAACTGGGAAAAAGCGGCGATCGCGGATTCATTTTCCAGGCTGCGGCCAGAAGACCAGTTCCCATGAGCATGAAGCCGAATTGCGTGTGTAGCGCCACCTGAGCAATGTGGCCCCAGATATAAGCGTTTCGTTGCGCGATGAGGCAACTCAAAAAGCTGACCAGCCCTATCGTCGCTAAAACAGAGCCAGTCAGCCCGAGGATGGCGGAGGAATACGGCGCAAAGCCGCGGAAAGCCGCGACGGCCAGAGCCGCAGAAGCAAGGAGGAGGCATGCGACCGTAAGTTGGGACATGCGGCCGGGATGGGGGACAAGCACAGTGACATATCCCGGTCCCAGCAGTTCATCGATGCCGAAGTTAAGATTCAGGAGATATTCGAGTCCGACGGTGGTGGTAAGCAGAAGCGGCAGTGTGGCCACGGCCATGGCCGCGGCAGCTTTAGGACGCGAAGTCACGATCAGATACAAGGCCAGGCCGCATAGAGCGAAGCTCAGGGCGGTCATCCTCTGCATGGGTGGAAGATAGGGAAGGATCTGAATGAGCAAAAGAGAATGCGTGTACCAGCCCACCAGAACCGTGAGGCCGAGCAGAAAGGACGCGGCGCCAGCCCCAATGGCGACGCGTTGCGGCCAGTGAGATCGCAAGGTCATAAAAAGCCACGGCGTGGAGCAGCGCAAACTCCTCATGGTTCCCAGGTATTGGATCTCGCCGGAGAAAGCCGCTATGGATTCCCACTATTTTCCAGAAAAGAAGCCCAACCCGGATGTGGCAAAAGTAACAGTGTTCCGGGCGCCAGCGCTTTTTTGTTTCCGAAAGGAAAAGGTCTTGACAGCAAACAAAAAGTGAAGTAACATAGATCGATTTGGGCCACTGTTAGATCGCCGACATCGCCGTGATCG
>DASXJO010000510.1:0-2398 GCA_036497385.1 Candidatus Angelobacter sp.
CCACCTTCTCACAGATATGAATTGGGCTGAATCCCATATTGGGCCGGAACGCGCAAAGCACTCATATCCATGGAAGGAATTTGAAGAGAACGGAATCCCTCTGGCTTTTGGCACTGATTTCCCCGTGGAACCCATCACGCCGTTTCGCGGGTTGTACGCAGCCGCAACCCGCAAGAATGAGGCCGGAACAAAAGAGTATTATCCCGAGCAAAAGTTAAGCATCGACCACGCGATTTATGCCTATACCATTGGCGCGGCTTATGCAGAATTCGAGGAAGAGAAGAAAGGCCAGCTTGCTCCCGGCATGCTGGCTGACTTTGTGGTGCTTGATCGCGATATCACGAAGGTACCGCCGCCGGAAATGTTAAAGACTCGCGTTCTGCGCACCGTTGTGGGCGGCAAAACCGTGTACGAAGCAAAGTGACCACGCCATTTGCAAAGGCTCGAGGCTAGGGCGCTGGTTCCACCTGCGGTACACCGGAGGCTTTCAACCGTTGGCGGTCATTGTGCAGGTCCCGCAATAACCAGGCCAGATACGCCACAATCAAAAGATTGGTGGCAAAGATTGCCCACTTGATTGGTGTGGCATGACGTGCGAGTTCGTAAACCTCAATAGGGAGATATAGGCAGCCGCTGATCAGCGCGAACCATTCCGCCCACTGCTTTTCCAGCCACAGGCCTACAGCCTCCACAAAGCGAACAATTGAATAGAGGATGGTGCCGCCGATCCACAAGTCAATATTTTTGTTCGTCACGCGCCGGGCGCCGCGAATAACCGCACGCGCAATGTGGCCGTCGGGGTTCAGCCGGAATATGTGGTGAAGGATGCGCAATAAGTGCTCAGCAACGTCGGTTATATCTTTATGCAGAAGACTTACCAGCCATACGGCAACCAGTACCGCTACCAGGCCCTTGCCCGCTTCAAAGATGGCAATACCGCGCAGACCAAAATGCTTTGCGATCAGGTTCTTCTGGGTAGTCATTGGCTCGGGGGCTGAAGAACTATTCTATATGCAACTTTAGAGGTGGACAGCAAGGACTGCGTTGTTTCCGGCATGCTCAGCCAAAAAGAGCATGGATTTGTTTTTTGCGAAAAGCGAAAATTTCCTGCACGTCCGATTGCACCTTGATCTTGTACGCAAGCCGTCCCACAAAACCGAGCGGAAGCGCGAGGTTGATCGTGTCGCATATCAATGTTCCGCCATCGTGCGATTCAAAACGGTGCTCATGCCGCCACACCTTGTAAGGGCCACGCAGTTGCAGATCGACAAAGCCGTGCGGCGGATCCCATTCCACAATCTCACTGGTCCAGCGCAGCGGAATTCCATGGACGCTCAAGCTGTAGTCGATCAAGGTCCCCTGTTGAACAGGCAGGGGGTTTACTGCACGAATTTTGAAGTTCAACCATGGTGGAGTAAGGGCCTCAAGGTTTTCTGCTCGCGAGAAGAAATCGAATACCTCGTCCAGAGGACGCGAAACCTGCTGCTGAAAAGACAAAATATGCGTTCTATCCGCCACTAAGATACCTTTATCCCATTGAAACACACTGGACGCGCCGGCAACGAACGGCATCTAAGCCATTGAGAGTAGCGGGCATTACATTGCCGATGGGATGCAAATGAACAGGCCTCGCAGGATTCTTGGCAGAATAAAAGACGCGTTGTGGCGCACGGTGGAAGCTGTGCCGGCGAAGCACACGCTGCAAATGGCCGCGGCTCTTTCCTACTATTTTGTGATCTCGATGTTCCCGGCGTTTCTGCTGGTATCGGCGATTCTCGCCTATTTGCCGGGAGCCAAACCTTTCGAGCAGGTCCTGTCCCTGATGTCCGGTTTCGTGCCCCAGGATTCGATTGAGCTTCTCCGCAAGGTCCTTGCCACTGTCGTTACTCCTAACCGAAGCACGCTGCTTTCTTTCGGAATTCTGGGAACGCTCTGGACGGCTTCCGGCGGTTTTGCCGCGGCCATTGAAGCCTTGGACATCGCTTACGAGGTGGAAGAAGCGCGTCCGTTCTGGGTGACTCGGCCGCTGGCTGTGGGACTCACAGTGCTGGTCGGCGTACTTCTTCTGGTGGCGCTTGCAGTCATGGTCGTTGGCCCGCAATTTGGAACGTGGTTGGCTTTGCGCACGAATCTCTCATGGCTGCTTGCCCAGGCATGGCCATACATTCACTGGACTGTTGCAGTCATATTCACGGTACTGGCCGTTGAGGCCCTGTATTTTCTGGCCCCCAACGTGAGGCAGCGTTTCTGGGCTACGCTTCCGGGGGCCGTGCTGGCGGTGGGCTGCTGGATTGGTCTCTCTTACACGCTGGGTTATTACTTCCGCAGCTTTGCTCATTTCAATAAAACGTATGGCGCCATGGGCGCGGTGATCGCGCTGATGGTGTGGCTCTACTGG
>DASXJO010000511.1:0-3996 GCA_036497385.1 Candidatus Angelobacter sp.
GCTTAAAATCGGCGGACAAAAAGTTCCCACCAAGACGCTGGTGCTGCTGCTGAGTGAAAGCCTGCTGATCGTTTTAGGGCTTGCTCTGGCCACGGCCATGCGTTTTGCCTCGTCACGCTGGGAATACGCCGGTGGCAATCCGGTGGTCCGTTTTCTGATTGTCGTTCTGATGTGTGAATTTGCCCTTTATTACAACGACCTTTATGACGTTGAAGTCATGAAGTCGCGCTCGCGTTTGTTGATCGGTCTTTTGCAGGCGCTTGGGGTAGCGTGCATCGGCTTGGCCATGATTTATTACATCACTCCCGGCGTCAGCCTGGGCCGTGGTATCGCGGCATTTGCTATCCCTACCATCATGACCTTGATCTTCGGATGGCGCGTCCTGCTGGATTCCAAGGGCTTTTTCTTTCTCCGCAGTCCGGAGCGGGTTCTGATTGTCGGCACCGGTTCCACCGGAATCGCTCTCACGCGCGAAATCTGCTCGCGTCCCGATCTCAATCTCAAGGTCCTCGGCTTTCTGGATGAAAAGGGTGAAAACATCGGCATGTCGCTGGTCAATCCCGGGATCATCGGCGGCCTGAGCGAATTGGAAATGATGGTCCGGGAAAAGAATATTGATCGCGTTGTGCTTTCGCTCAAGGAGCAGCGCGGGAACATGCCGTATCGTGAGCTGTTGCGGCTCAAGTTCGCCGGCGTCACTGTTGAAGACGCTCATACGGTTTTTGAAAACATCAGTGGCCGCATCGCCCTGGAAAGGCTTTCTCCCAGCTGGCTCATCTTCAATGACGGCTTCCGCAAGAGCCGATTTTTGCTCGCAGCCAAACGCAGCATGGATATTGCCGCTGCGCTGATTGCCATCACGCTTACTTTGCCGATTATGGCGCTGGTGGCAGCCGCCATCCTTATTGAAAGCGGCGGCCCGGTGCTCTTCCGGCAAAAGCGCGTGGGACTCCACGGTGACCAGTTTGAAATTTTTAAGTTCCGCTCCATGCGGCAGGACGCTGAAAAAGGTGGTCCAAGCTGGGCTGCCGATGGCGACAATCGCATCACGCGCGTCGGCGCATTCATCCGCAAGTATCGTCTCGACGAACTGCCGCAATTCTTCAACATTCTGCACGGCGCCATGAGTCTGGTGGGGCCGCGCCCTGAGCAGCCGTACTTCTGCGAGATGCTGGAAACCAGCCTGGATTTCTTTTCCCAGCGCCACACCGTGCGCCCTGGGATTACGGGTTGGGCCCAGATCAAATATCAGTACGGTTCAACCGTGGAGGACGCCAAGAGAAAGCTCGAACTCGATCTCTTTTATATCAAGCACCTTTCCATTTCACTGGACATGGTCATTGTTTTGGAAACAGTGAAAGTCATATTTTTGGGCAAAGGCGCCAAGTAGTGAACTGCAATTTTTACCATCGACCGCCAAAGCGGACTTCGATGGAGAGTGGGAGAACATACATGTTTTCGTTGAAGAAACAAATCGTCCTTGCCGTAGCGATATCCTGGATCGCCGGCGCTGGCAGCTTGATGTCACAGACTCAGACCGCCAACCTTAAAGCCGCTGATGCGGCAGCTGCGGATGCAGCCAAGCCCTCCGATGCTTCGAAGGCCGCCGACATTACCAAGCCCGCGGAGATCGTTCCCGCCGGCTATCTCGTCGGCGACTCAGACGTTATTCACGTCAATGTGTGGAAAGAGCCGGAAGTTTCTCAGACCGTCGTCGTCCGGACTGACGGCAATATTTCTCTGCCATTGATTAATGAAGTAAAGGTAAGCGGCATGACTCCGCTCCAGATTCAGGATCTTGTTGCTGAAAAGCTGAAAGGCTTTTTGAATAATCCGCAAGTCACGGTCACCGTGATTGAGATTCGCAGCAAACGCGCCTTCATCACCGGTGAGGTGTCCCGGCCGGGAACTTATTCGCTCAACGCGCAAACGACAGTGCTGCAGTTGATCGCCCAGGCTGGCGGCTTCACGCCGTTTGCCAAGAAAGACAGCAT
This sequence comes from Candidatus Angelobacter sp., assembly GCA_036497385.1. Classification (GTDB taxonomy): domain Bacteria; phylum Acidobacteriota; class Terriglobia; order Terriglobales; family Acidobacteriaceae; genus Angelobacter. The sequence goes on from DASXJO010000511.1 coordinate 1,995, forward strand.
CGTGGTCCTGCGCACGGAAAATGGCCGCCAGTCGCGCCTCAAGTTTAAGTACAAGGAAGTTGTCCAGGGAAAAAAGACAGAGCAAAACATTGCTCTTCATCCAGGAGATACGGTGGTGGTCCCATGAAAACACACAGTTCAAAACTGACTTTGCTCGCTCTCTGTTTGGCCATGTTGATGGTCGTGCCGTGCGCCTTTGCGCAGGACGCAGCCGCCGCCGATCAGAAAGATGCTTCTACATCTGATTCGGTCCCCCAGCCGTGGTACGCCAACAGCAATGGCGCGTACAGCGTTTCGCTCGGCACGGGACAGTTGATCAGCTTGTATCCGCCTGCGCGCAATGATCAGACAATTCCCAACGGCGAATACGTTGAGGGGCAGCAGTCTGTCTCTTTGAAAAGCAATGACTACAAATATCAGATGTTCTACGGGGTTTCTGCATCCAGCGTTTACACCAACAGTATTGGCGGCGTCGGGACCGGCTCAGACCTCGTCTCGACCTCGATTAACCCATACCTCGCGCTTTTTATCCCGACCCAGACAGGCAGGTACCTGCTCCAGTACTCCGCCGTTGTCAACCCGAATGACACTCAGAACGGCGGCCCGCAGGCTTATCACACCGCTACATTGAGCGCTATGGGCTCTATTAGCCCGCGCCTCTATTGGTCAGCGTCCGCCAGCGGCAGTTACGGATCAGAATCCGCGCGTTTGCAAGGCCCATTGAGCTTTTTGGTGGTGCAGAGCACACCCATAGCGGATACAACATCAACCGCGGTATTGCTGCAAGCCAAGAACGTTTCTTTTACTGAAAGCACTATTGGTATGGGCTGGCTGAAAAGCCGTCGTGACAAGATTAGCTTCAGTATCTCTCATGTCTATACCGGCATTGAAGGTGATCCCACTACTCCTCAGTCGGTCGGTAGCCATGCCAATTCCATCGGGGAAAAGCTTGAGTACGTTCGCACTCTTACTCCTCGCATTGATCTCCGCAGCTACGGCGAGAGTGACACGATTTTGAACGGCCCCACTTGCAACACCTTCGGTGGCGGCCTCGGCATTGGCGTCCGGATGACCCATTCAGTTTCATTTGACGTGCAGGGTGGCCCGCAATGGACTACCGCTACTTGCGGTTCCCCAGTGTCAGCCAATTTCAGCGCCAGCATAGTCAAGAATTTTGGCAACCAGGACAAAATCTATGCCAGCATCAACCGCCAGTTCACTACGATTGCCGGCCTTGATAGCCGCTGGGAAGATAATGCTGCCGTTGGTTTTGCCAAAGGAATTCGGCGTGTCACCCTCACCACGGACGCAGGTTACCTTCGCGGCGATGCCATCACCACCGTCGTGCCTGCTTATCACGGATACTTTGTTGCACCGCGCGTTCGTTACAAGCTCATGAACACCATGGGATTGAGCGCGGGCTACCGTTCGTTCCACGGCGCAGGCGGAAACCTGGTAAGTGGAAATCTGAGTTATGCGGTCGTCGGCATTGAGTGGTATCCGGCTCCGCTGCATTTCCGGTAAAGCCAACATCGATGAATGAACCGCCCGGGGAGAAACAATGAACCAAGCTACAAATAACGAAACTACAAACCAGTTGGCAGCCTTCTGGCATACTGTGCGCCATTATCGTGGATGGATTGTGCTCGGGACCGTCCTGCTTTCTCTTGTGGGATTCACCGTTGTGCTCCTGATGCCGGACCGCTACAAGGCCACCACCACGATCCTTGTCGATCCGCAGAAGGTGTCAGAGAAGTATGTGAGCCCCACCGTGAATTCTGATCCCGGACAGCGCCTCACGACCATCACGCAACAGGTCTTAAGCAGCACGCGCTTGCAGCAGATCATCGATGACATGCACCTCTATCCTGAGCTGCGGGGAAAGATCTCTCGGGAAGAACTCATCGATTTAATGCGCAAGGACATCGCGATTACCGTGAAACAGGGCTCCTCTTCTGGATTGAGCGCGTTCACCATTGAATATGAAGGCCGTCAGCGCGAG
>DASXJO010000512.1:0-1623 GCA_036497385.1 Candidatus Angelobacter sp.
CGCAAATCGGGCAAGCTGGAAGGCCTTGCAGATAGGGGCCGAGAGTACTATGAGCAACAACACCCTTAGCTTGTGTGACATCGCGGTCACCGCCTTTCAAGAAGAGACTCAACGTAGCCTTAAGAATAGTGCGCTTCAACGCAAGAACGTTACATCCCAATCGGCAAACGCCTGCAGATTGGCGATGAAGGAGCTGGACGGGCAAGGCGTGAAGCACGAGCGGCTTCAGACATTGAAAGGCTATGATTTCTTCAAAGGCTAGTTCTTGGGTGTTGGAACAGCTTTCTTCAGGTCCTGTTTATTCAAGTTCTGGCCAATCGCGCGTGCCCGCTCCTGAGTAATCTCTACGAAGGTTTTGCTTAGCTGCACGTAAAATTGCTTTAACGGCGGAGCAGATAATTTCTTTGCATACTGTTGAATATCCAGACGGGTGACGCCGTGATAAGTCACGCTCATGGAAAGCGCAATATTGCTCTGCATCTGCGCTTTAAGCTCATTGCGTCGCGACCGAAGCTGGTCAACCACCTCAGGTGGCGCGCCGAGCCCTGTCATCATTCCAGTTAAATAGGCCAGAGTAAAATCGGTCACCAAATCGCTGGATCCCGCAGCAGCATCGAGCGTATCCAGAGCGTCGATGCGATCATCCGTTGGTGGGTTTAGCTGAGCTATCTTGATGTATCTTTTGATTTTTTCCTGCCCTTCAGGCGTGCTTGCGGCGGTGTCCAAGGCCAGCATTCGCGCGACCAGCGGCGTCTGCAACCGCTGCACCGTCTGGGTCATCTGCTCCGGGTTGCAATGCGCAGCCATGCGGCTCTCCATTTCATGCCGCAGCAGGCTGGCATTGAATTCTTTTTTCACTATCGGGATATAGATTGCCGCGAATTGCTCCAGTGTCTCTCTGCCGCGGACCTGCTGCATGAATTGATCAGAGCTCATAATCGCCGCCTTTTGGTCGAGCGACTGATTGAAGCCACTCAATTCAAGTGCCTGATGTGTCAGGGCGTTGCAGTCGCTGCTTTGAGCCGACGCAAATCCGCATGCGAGGAGCAGAAATAGGAGCCCGAGATTTCGTGTCATCTTGGAGAGCATTTTATGGATAGGAGCTGATTGCACAGGATATTGCAGGAGTTCTTGGCGGACAATATCACTTTGGTGTCACCGATACCGGAGATGGTGCAGAGCAGTACGATTTGGCTCTGCAGAGAGCAAGTCACTTGCGGACTGTGATCACTAAAAGTGACATGGCTCTAAGTCCGTTTGATCTTGCATCCGTTCGCCCGCGCTGTGATCGGGACCGGTTAGACCAGGCGAACGAGCAGGCGTTTCGTCTCAAAGAGAGACGGAATTTAGGCCGGTTTCGAGTCCAAACTTGACCCATCGAAAAATATTCAGGCGAATATAGCTGGAAACTAGCAAATTTTGTCAGACAGGCTAAGCTGTTGATTACCAAAGTCCCAGCTGGAAAATGGCCAAGTGGTCCGTAAATTTATGAAAATTCAGGTAAATAGCTGGGTACAGATGCGGCAGCTCTGGTTTAAAATTTGCCATCTAATGCCGATGTTGTATGTGTCTGACATCTGCACCGAAACAGGACCCGATGAGCGCTAAAAAGATTTTAATCAC
>DASXJO010000513.1:0-28526 GCA_036497385.1 Candidatus Angelobacter sp.
GATGGCCAGCGACTGCATGGAGCGTATTTCGCGTTCAACGCGGTCCGCGCCTTCGCGGTCACTCTTGTTGATCACGAAAATATCGGCAATTTCCATGATGCCGGCTTTGATGGTCTGCACGTCGTCACCCATGCCGGGAACAAGAATCACTACAGTCACATCGGCCAGGCGTACGATATCGATTTCATCCTGGCCCACGCCGACCGTTTCAATCAGCACGATATCTTTACCCGCGGCGTCGAGCACGGTTGCTGCATCGGTTGTGGTGCGAGCCAGCCCACCCAGGTTGCCGCGCGTGGCCATGCTGCGAATGTAGATGCCGGGATCGGCGTGATGCGACTGCATGCGGATGCGGTCGCCCAGAATCGCACCGCCGGTGTAGGGGCTGGTGGGATCGACGGCAAGAATTCCGACCGTGCGCTCTTGCTTGCGATATTCGCGAGCAAGCTGATCGACCAGCGTGCTCTTGCCTGCGCCGGGAGCGCCGGTAAGCCCGATGACGCGGGCGCGTCCGGTGAAGTTGAACAGGGCTTTCAGCAGTTCGCGCGATTCAGGACGGTTATCTTCAATGGTGCTGATGGCACGCGCCAGCGCGCGTACGTCGCCTGCGCGTATGCGGTCGACCCAAGGTTGGAGGTTGGTGGACATTGTTGTAGTGCGCAATAGAAAGCACCGTACTGCATGCACCAATTCAGGCCGTTAACCTAGAGACGTAGCATGCTACGTCTCTACCATCGGTCCATCGTTAGTCCTTCAGCAACTGCCGGGCGATTACCAGCCGCTGGATTTCGCTGGTGCCTTCGCCAATGGTGCAGAGTTTCACGTCGCGATAGAACTTTTCCGCCGGATAGTCCTTAATGAAGCCATAGCCACCATGGATTTGCACGCATTCATTCGCGCACCTGACCGCTACCTCGCCGGTATAAAGCTTGGCCATGGACGATTCCTGCGTCGTCTTCATGCCCGCATCTTTCATGGAGGCGGCGCGCATGGTGAGCAGGCGTCCCGCATCAATTTCGGTGGCCATATCCGCCAGCTTCCATTGTATGGCCTGGAATTCACTGATGGCCTTGCCGAACTGGCGGCGCTGCTTGGAGTACTTGAGCGCTGCTTCATACGCGCCCTGTGCCATGCCCAGCCCCAGAGCGGCTATGGAGATGCGGCCGCCATCGAGCACGCGCATGGCGTCCACAAACCCTTGGCCTTCGGCGCCGACCAGCGCTTCTTCCGGGACGTGGCAATCTTCAAAAATCAGTTCAGAGGTGTCACTGGCGCGCAGACCCAGCTTGTTTTCTTTTTTGCCGGGACGAAATCCCTTGGTGCCTTTTTCCACGATGAACGCGGAGAGGCCATGTGTGTTTGCGGTCTTGTCAGTCACGGCAATTACCACGGCGACATCAGCATGGTGGCCGTTGGTGATGAAAGTCTTGGTGCCGTTGAGCACCCATCCGCCTTTTTTGCCTTTGCGCACGGCGCTCATGCGCGCACCACCGGCGTCAGAGCCGGAGCCGGGTTCGGTCAAGCCCCACGCGCCCAGCCACTCTCCGGTGGCGAGCTTGGGAATATATTTCTTGCGCTGCTCTTCATTGCCAGCAAGAAAAATATGGTTGGAGCAGAGCGAATTGTGCGCTGCGACGGTGATGCCGACTGAGCCATCCACGCGCGAAAGCTCTTCAATGGCGATCACGTATTCCACGTAGCCCAGGCCGGCGCCCCCATATTCAGCAGGGAAGATGATGCCGAGGACGCCCATGCGGCCCAGTTCCTTGATGGTTTCCATGGGGAAGTGATTGGCTTCATCCCACTTCATGACGTTGGGAAGGATTTCGCGCTCGGCAAATTCACGCAGGGATTTTTTAAGCTGTAACTGTTCGTCGGTAAGCTGGAAGTCCATTGGTCTCCATGCCTTTGATTACTATCGGGTCTACAAGCTGTAATCAGCACAGGCAAGAGTGCCGGTGCCACATTCTTTTGATGCCTTGGGCAAACCGACAATTATTTCACAACCAGAGCAACTGCGGTAATCGAGCCAGAGTGTCTAACAATTGAACTAAACGTCCTTTCAGCCTGCTCTCACGCCGGATGCCTGCCCCGGGCCTCGCCGAACGGGGTCGGAGATGACGTTCTTAGAGGAGATTTTTTCCCGAATCGCTAGGCCAAGAACCTCGAATCGATAGGTCTGAGGCCCATGGCATACCCAGACCAGAGAAGCGCATCCAAGAAAGTCGATGAGCCGCATAATCACGCAATCGTTTCTTAGTGTCGTCTTTTGTATGGGCGTCTTTTTGGGGCCGAACCAGGCCTTTGCGCAAACCACCGGCGGCGTGCCGGACAATCCCGCACAGTCAACGCGCCCGAAGGAAGACAGCAGCACGTCACCGGCGGCGCGCGATGTGACGTGGAAGAGCCTGCCCAAGGATTTTCTTCGCGACCAAAAAGATATTTGGACGTTTCCAGTGCAACTGGGCAAGGGACACCATTGGCTGCCCACGCTCAGCATCACCGGCGTAACTGCGGGCCTGATTGTGGCCGATCCGCACGTGATGCCTTATTTTCAGGACCACGCAAGGAATCTGGACCACCTGAACGATCCTTTTGATAGCACAATCACCACGGCGGAAGTGATTGCAGTTCCCGTATCTTTGCTGATCACGGGTTACGCGCGGCAAGACCGCTATCAGGTAAGCACCGCGATACTGGCCGGCGAAGCCTACGGCAACGCCGCTGTTGTTGACCTGGCGGTGAAGGCCATCACGCGCAGGAAGCGGCCCAGCGATGTGCCTCCGGGAGGCGATTTTCACAACACGTTTTTTGCGGGAGGCAAGTCGCCATTTAAGGGCAGCTCATTCCCCTCTGGGCACGCGGCCGGAGCGTTTTCAGTTGCGACGGTGGTTGCCAGCCGCTACCACAATCACAGGTGGGTGCCATGGGTGATGTACGGCATGGCCACGGCGATCAGCTTTTCCCGCGTGACCACGAGCTCGCATTTTCCTTCCGACGTGTTTCTGGGGGCGGCGCTGGGCTATACGATCACGCGCTATGAAGTGCTGAAGCCGCGGTGAGCTGAACGGGCCCGATTATCTACACAAGAGAGAATCCACCTGATTTGCCCAAAGGCCAAACCTTACCACGGATAAAGCTGATAACACCGATCTAAACGGATCAAAAAGTTTAATTAGCACCATATTTCAGGTTTGTAAATCCGTGTGATCCGTGTTCATCCGTGGTGAGATTTGCTTTTTTGCGCAAAGCCGGACCCACCTAGCAATTATTGACCTGACAATTCCCCAGCAGATGCGGGACAATAAGTCCCTTCATGCACTCATCTTTAAGATCGTTAGAATTTGTGACATCTGCCAAACCCACGAAACCGGCAATCCCTTGCACACGCTTGCTATCCATTGATGCGTTGCGCGGGCTGGTGATGATCATTATGGCCTTGGACCACGTGCGCGATTTCTTTCACGCCGACGCCATGCTATTTTCCCCGACCGATCTAAGCCGAACCACGCCGGTGCTTTTCTTTACGCGCTGGATCACCCATTATTGTCTGCCGGTGTTCATGTTTGCCGCCGGGATGGGCGTGTATCTCTATGGGCGCAGCCATACGAAAGGGGAACTCTCGCGCTTTTTGTGGACGCGCGGGCTGTGGTTTATTGTGCTGGAACTCACAGTGATGCGGTTTGCCTATAACTTTAATTTTTCTCTGCGCTTTCTTATTCTGCTTTTAATTCTCTGGATTTTTGGCATCTGCATGGTCGCGATGGCTGCATTGATTTATCTACCCATGCGCTGGCTGGCCGTGCTGAGTGTAGCGGTGGTGCTACTGCACAACTGCCTGGATGGATTCAGGGCTGCGCAGTTCGGCTCAGCGGCGTGGGTCTGGAACCTGCTGCATCAGCCGGGCGTTATCCCGACGGCGGGCAAGCTGGTGCTGGTGACCTATACCTTTCTGCCATGGATCGGCGTGATGGGCGCGGGCTATTGCTTTGCTCAGGTATTCCAACTGGAACCCCTGGCGCGCCGCCGAACTATGCTGAAACTTGGGTTGGCGATGACGACTGCTTTTATCGCGCTACGGGCGGTGAACCATTATGGCGACCCGGCGCCGTGGGCGCACCAGAAGTCAGCATTGTTTACCGTGCTTTCTTTTCTCAACTGCACTAAATATCCGGGATCACTCGACTTCCTGCTGATGACGCTAGGGCCTGCGTTACTGGTGCTGGCCTGGTTCGATCGGTGCACGTTTAAGCCGGCCAATCCGCTGGTGGTCTTTGGACGCGTCCCAATGTTTTATTTCGTCCTGCATTTTTATTTGATTCATGCGCTCGCGGTGTTAGCGGCGTGTATCCGCTATGGAAGCTCGGCTGCGCGATTTGCGTTCAATCCGCTGCCTTCCATGGGCGGCCCGAGCGAGCTGTTTCCCGCGAATTTTGGTTATAGCTTGTGGGTTGTGCATGGAGTGTGGCTGCTGGTGGTGGTCTTGCTTTATCCGGTGTGCCGATGGTTTGCGAATGTGAAGAGCAGAAGGCGAGATTGGTGGTTGAGTTATTTGTAAGGGGCGAGGTTCCTGTATAGGTACCAATTTGGCTAGGATTCAGGCCCGGGACCAATGGCCGAGGGAAAATATAAGGAAAACGCTTTCGCCTTTTTATCGTACAATGAATTTATGGTCTTGCAGAAAGTTACTGCCAATGCCGCCGGTGCCTTTTTTAGATCTTATGAACACCTTGGCAACTGTGGCCTTGGGGTTTGGCACTGGGCGGCTGTTGCAAATGATCAAATAACCGGCGTGATTTCGTTTGGCACAACATGCTTCGCCAGATCACGTGGAGAATTATCTGTCATTGCAAATGCGTTTGAGCTGCCCATTTACCAAATCTGCCGAGGAGCAACGGCCTACCCTGCCTGCCCAAATACGGCAAGTCAAGTCCTGAGCAATGCAATGCGAGCATTGCGTAGAGAGCGCGGCGACTGTGCGGATAGATTTTTTCATGAAGTCGGCACGATTTATCAAGCTTGCAACGGCATCTATACTGGGCTTACCAAACCTAAGAATCAAGCGAATTACCGCATCCATGAGCGTACTGTGAGTGGGTGGGTTATTCGGAAGCGCTATGGAACGCGTACCATGGACCGTTTGAGAGCAATTGATCCAAATGTCGTAAAGATACCGTTAAGCCCCAAGTATCGGTATGTATTTGTGCAGGCCGCCCCACGAATCAAGTCTAAGGTGTTAATTCATTTGAAGCCATTAGCAATGCCCTATCCAAAGCGGTCGTCGGAGAGGATAGCCCCGATGGACGTATCGGCATTAATCAACCACCGGTTCGAACAAGCTGTAACATCCGGCTTGGTGCGAGGAGCAAAGTAGTGCTGTATCTTTTCAATTCAGGTTACCGTCCCCTCTATATAAAGAATGTTTTAATACATTGTCATTGCCAACTGACTGCACGAATGAATATCGTTATCGATATGTTGGTGAGCCGCGTCATGTGTCTGCCGCCCTACATTCCAGCCTCGCCACACTCGCTTCGGGAACAGAGTGCATTGTTTGTTTCATTGATCGTTTTGGGGCAACAGGGTACGAATACCATCCGCTGCGTCGAGGCACATACTTGTCATCTCGCGAGGCAAATGACTATGTTTATTTCCTTATCCGCCTCGGATCTTTTCTTTATCCGCGCAACGTCGGTGCGTTCAAAGGCCAGATATTGCAAGCTCTTAGTGCTTCGGGACTTCCGCAATTGACGGACGCAAACCCTGAAAGCACTAGAGATGGCTTCTATGCGATTTTGGGGGAAAGCATCTTTGGTCAAAATGATGAGTGCTTCCAAGATGATCGTGCTTGGAGTGAGGCGGTGGAGAGCCTTTCGAAAACTAGAGGTTTCATATCCAACAATTCTCAATCTCCGGTATTCACCAGAGTCGATGTTCAAGAGAGATCATCAGGTCAGCGTATTAATGCTTTAGTGCAGTCGAGTTCATCTAAATGCCGTTTTGAAAAAGATAAGGCTTATCAGCTCTCTGTAACTTATCGGTTCCCTCGACAGCGGCAGGATCAAACAGCTCATGCTCGCGCAGAGGTGCAACTCGGGGATAACCTAAAACCTTTAGCAGGAACCACTATTCAGATCGATTCCCATGCGAATAGCGTTCTCGTGCCTTTTCGGTGCAAGCGCTACGCTGAGGAAGATTCAGGGAACATTCTGTTTGCGCCAGTAAACGAGCATGGGAAGCCAGAGCTGGTCATTTCTGGCCAATCAATTGAGTTTCAAATTCATGAATCTTTGGGCTTCTGGGTTCAGGCTATAATGGCGCTTCTGATCTTTTCGCTAGCCGCCGCATTCATCGGCGTAGATCTCTCTAAGTTAAGTTCGCTATCAGCTTGTGCCATTTGGCACGCAGCCTGGCCAAAGATCATTGCTGGAATTTTTCAGACAGCAGCTCTATTTTGGATATTCAGATTACTGGGAAAGAAACCAATTTAATTGCAACCTTAGGTTGTCTCTCTTTGCTGACTACGATTTAGGATATTTTTCTTAGGTTCGTCGTGCAATGGTTGGGCAATGTCGTCGTAGCGGGCTCGAGCGTGTCGCGTACTTGTAACAGTTCAGTCAGATCCAGTTATCGCGTTCTGCACAATCTCTTCCTTCGTGCGTCCAGTCTCAGCGAAGAGCTGATTCAGCTTTGCTTCCGTCTGGCGTCAAACGGATTTCCATACGACCAAGCGTAGGCAAACGGACTTTGCCTGTCAATCAAATGGCGTTTTATGAATACCGTAGACAATAGAAAAGAAGCACAAGGTCCCTCCGGCCTACTCGCGCGCTGATGACGGCGCGCACTCGCTTCACGGCCGTCGGGATGACGAATTTTGAGAGAGACTATGCTAGTGCTAAACCGCTTAAGGTGCCGGAGAGCCCGGCAGCGGCTACCGCGCCCGCATCACCATCACGTCAGTCGATTTGACCAGCGCGGCAGCGATCTGGCCTTTTTCCAAGCGCATTTCGCGGACGGCGTCGGCGGTGATGATGGCGGTGAGGCGCTGGCCGGCAATCGAAAGCGTGACCTGCGCCATAAGGCCTTCAATCTTTAACTCGACGACACGGCCCACAAGCTGGTTGCGTCCGCTGATGCTACGGAAACTTTCTCTGCGCGTTTGCACGGTGCCGCGTTGTGGAACTGCAGGAAGCAGGCGGTCGATTTCACTTTCTGGAATGCGATGATGGCCGCCGGGCGTTTTCACGGTCTTGATTTTGCCTTTGTAAATCCACTGCTTCAGCGCGGGATAGCTCACGCCCAGGACTTTGCAGGCATCGCGCAGCGGATACAGCTTTTTGGGAGATTCAGATCGCATGGCGTTTACTCCTTCCTTCTGTAAATGATGCTCGGACGACAGAGCACTTCCGCGCAGCCGAGAGCGGCTGCGGTCCACAATCGAAGAACAATTGCAGCAGGGCGGCTCGGCCGGACGGGTTGCCAAAGGAAACAGCACCTTCGACATTCATGCTCACGGCCACTCTCACAGCGGCGCCAGCAATGATCCCAGTCGCGGTGTTGCTGGCGCGCGATAAAGTTCAGTCCAGGCGCCACGTTGCACGATTCGTCCTTGCTCAAGCACGATGGCTTGCTGCGGGCAGAGGCGTTTGAGCACTTCAGCCTGATGATCGACGGCGATCATGCTGAAGCCGATCTGCCGGCTCCACAAGATGAGATCGTCAATCAGTTCGCGGACAAGCTGGCGATCGAGGCCAACAAAAGGTTCGTCGAGCAGGACGAGAGGCGGCTTGCGGGCGAGCATGCGGGCCAGAGCGACGCGGCGTGCCTGTCCGCCGGAGATGAGCGCGGCGGGCGCGTGCCACAGCGGACCGAGCTGCAGGCGATCGCGCAAAGTGGCGATCCATTGCTGTTGCTGCGCGGTGGCGGCCAGAGTTTTTGCAATTCCAAAATGAATGTTTTCGCCGACGCTCATGTGAGGGAACAGGCCGGGCTCCTGCGTCATGTAGCCGAGTGCGCGGCGATGCAGCGGCAACGACGGAGGAAAAAGTTGCTGACTATTGAGCTGGACAAAGCCGTCATCAGGCTGCTCAATGCCGGCGATGCACGCGAGCACTGTGCTCTTGCCCGCGCCAGAGGCGCCGAATAATCCCACGGCGCTGCCGGGTTCCAATTCCAGCGCGACGTTGATTAATAGGTCGCGGCGCTTTTTGATGATGTGCGCTTTAAGCATGGCGATTTCTCTGGGCCAGCACATGCACCAGCCACGGCAGCGGTAGAGCTACGGCCAGAAAAACCACAAGCAGCGGCATGACGGCGGGCAATCCGAAGCTTTGCAGATTTACCCACAGTTGCACCGGCATCCCGGAAGGATAATAAGCGGTGACGACGACGGCGCCGAATTCTCCGATGGCGCGCACCCACGCAATGCTGAGCGCCAACGCCAGCCCCAGGCGCGAGAGCGGCAGCGTGACGCGCAGAAAAACTTTTGCCGGCGGAAGGCCAAGCAGCGCCGCTTGCTTTTGCAGGATGGCGGGAACGGCGTCAAATGCGGCGACGGCGCCGAGGACGTAATAGCCCATCCCAACGTAAATCTGAGTGACGATGAAGGCGGCGGCGCTGTTCGTCAGGCGTAGATCAAGATGCTCAAGCAGCGCGCCGAAAGGACCGTACGGCCCGAAGGCCAGTGTGAGCAGGATGCCGAGCGCAAGCGGTGGGAGGAGAATCGGAACAAGCAAAATGGCTTGCCACCACAGACGCTCTCGAGTGGAGCAGCGCGCAATGTATGCGGCCACGGGAGTGCCCACGGCGACAATGATCAACATAGCAACGCCGGTGAGCAGAAGCGAAACGCGGACCGATGCCAGCGCTGCGCCGCGAACGTCGGTGCCCCATTGCCATGGGCCAATGCGAGCCAGCAGCGCGGTGAATGGATACAACAGCGCGAGAGCGAACAACGCTGCTCCACTGCGGGCGATCCAGTGGCGTGGAGCGCTCATGCGTGCAATCCAGAGGCTCCGCCCGGCGGACCATAGTTATAGCGGCGGAAGATAGCCTGCGCTTCCATGCCGGCGAGCCATTCGACAAACGCTGCTGCTGCGTTTTTGTTGGGCGCGTCCTTCAACGCGGCGGCGTAAAAGATCAGCGGCTCAGGCTGATACGTTTTGCCGTTTAGTGTCAGGGTGATCTCAGGATGATCGGTGTGAATGCGCTCTCCGCTCAGGTTGATTTCTGGTTGCAAGGTTATAAAGGGCAGAGTGAAAGGGCCGGGCTGAATTTTGTATGCCGACGCCGCGTCGAGTTCGCCGCTTTGCAATCGGGCCTGGACCGTGGGCTCAGTGAAGATCTGCTGCGGGTTGATGGTGGAACCAAGAATTTTCATAGCGAGACCGGGCTGCTTCAAGAGTTTCTCAGCCAGCATCAGTGTAAAAATAATGTTGCGGCCCTGTGGATCGGTGGCGGGATCGGTGCGACCGAAGCGCAGGCCGGGTTCCTGCAAGATCTGCCACCAATTGGATTTGCCTTCAGCGGCGAGCGCAAACTTTTCCGCGAATTTACTTTTCGGGCTATAGGCAATCACCATCTCCGTACGAGCGACCGGCACAGCGGTGTCAGCTTTGGCGGCATGCAACACCGTCAGCATGGGACTGGGCGTTATGGAGATAAAAACGTCCGGGCGAATGCTGCCGCCGACAATCAACTGCGCCAGCGCGTTGGAGCCCTGCGCCCGGCCATGCAGATCGAGCTTTAAATCTTGCGCGGCTGCGGTCTTCAACTGGCCTTCCATCAGCGATCCCATGGAGCCCGCGTAAGCTACGTCGAGCGGAGCCAGCGCGTCCGCCAGCGCCGATGATGATCGCAAGCCCAACGCCGCGCCCGCGCCGAACGTTGCAGCATAGGCAAGCAGCCGGCGTCTGCTCATGGCGGCAGACGATGGCGCAGGTAAAGCGGCGGAAGACTGCAATCCAGAACGCTCCTTGAGGTATACGATTAGATACGATTCAAACCGCTACTGTCAATCGCATCTAGCCACTCTCAAGTCGAGCTACCCGCGTTGCGATACACTTACTGCCGCTAAACAGCCGTCGCTAAACAGCCGTCGCTAAACTGCCGTCGCTAAACAGCCAATAAGGAGCGTCACGTGAACTCCCAGCCTTTTCCGCCAGGAATGCCAGCGCCTCGCCGTGCCCGCCAAGGATGCTTCGTCCAACTGCTGGGACTTCTTGCGCTCGGCATCGTGCTGGGGCTCGGCATTCCTGCGCTGCTCATGCCGTGGGCGTTCTATATGGGCGGCCAGTTCCACATCATTCCCCAATGGACCGGTTGGGGACGCATGCATTCCAAGCTTGCCGGCGACTACATCCTCTATGTACAGCTCTCGCCCGCAAGACCTTCCAAGTTCGCCCGCAACGTCCCGTGGGTCAGCGGCCGGGCCGTTCTCTGCACGCCGCAGGGTGAGCGATACAAGCTCCACCTGGGCGGAGACTTTGACAAGCCTTCCGGCACCGATCTTCAGGGCAAGAAGGCGCATCTTTATATGTACAACTACAGCGCTCTATCCGGCAGCACCGCTCCGTCACTTGATTTCCGCGGCAAGTGGAACAACCCTGACTTGGTGCTTGACGACGGCGGCTCGCTCACTCGCGCCTTTGATCCCGGAGGCAAGCTCGCCAATCCTCATATGTGTCCTTACGTACAGGAGGTGGTGCCGCTCACGCTGCATCAAGGCAGCTGGTCAGACTTTCAGGCCGCCTGCTCGGCGATGAAACCGAAATAGCACGCGGTGCAAAATCGCCGCGTCTCAGCCCGTCATCCTGAATGAGCGGCCGTTTTTCTTCCTTTTTTGGATCATTGGCCTCTTCTCCGCGTCTCAGCGCCTCCGCGGTGAAGTCTTGCTTTCCGATTTCGGCGATGACGTGCGATCCCGGCGATTTCGGCGATAGCCGCGCTCAGCGCGGCCCTCCCCCCTCCCGGGGGATCCCACAGCATCCCACCCCATCCCAGATTGGCGTGAGTTTGAGCGATGCCACCCCAATTCACCCCACTTTGGCGTGCACTTCAGCCATCAGCCTCCGTTTGGCGTAGGGTTCAGCATTGCTTGCTTTGGCTTTTTTAGCCAGAAGCTCGCGGCTAGGAGCTAGCAGCTTCTTATGTCAAAGACCTTCAACGCACCACTTTTTCGCTCTGGAGCGAATCTCTCAATTTACCATTTGTTCGCCTATCGAGTCAAGAGAAAAATAACACCGCGGCAAAGTCACGGCCCTTCGCCGTGGACCGACGGCCAGCGCTTGAGCACTCGTTGATTTCCGGTCTTCCAGTCAGAATGCATGGCGTTGAACGTAAGGCCAATACAAGGATCAATCTGCACGCAGAAGTCGGTTTTGTCTTGAAACCTGATTGTTATGCAGCGATAGTCCAAAGAGACCCACAGCTCGACAAAGTCCACTATCTTGCCCTTCACCTGCGAATAGCGGACGCATCCCCGGGGCAACCGTCTTTTTCGTGCACCCTTGCCGGCCTTTGATTTGCTGAATGATTGTTTCACCGCAACTGTCCCCCTTGTCCGCCGGTTTCTGCCTGGTAGTGCCGGGCCGCGTGCGCCAAGACCGACGGCAGGTCAACGCCGTTGCAGTCGCACCAGTGAGCGAGGTCGGCCAGCAGATCCGAGACGATCAGAAACGGGTCTTCCTTGTCACCAAGCGCTTCCTTCGCCAATCCAGTGCGCTGGGCAAAGACGATCAACGCGGCTTCTGCCCAGGACGCACGTTCGGCGTTGGTAATGCCCTCATCCGAGGGTGTCTCATTCATCGACATAAAAGGCCTAGAACAGCAAGCCTTCGGGGTCTAATTCCGCCGAGCATTTTGGGCAAGTGAACTCGATATCGGATTTCCCAAGCGAGTCGTCCTCGTGATAGAAGCCGCTTTGCGAGTCGAACCTCTTGCTCCCCCACATCTTGTACTCAATGTCATTCAAGACGGCTCCGCACTCTGGGCAGTTCGAAGCTTTCGTCCGTTGTAAAACTTTTGGCAAATTTGGCCCTCACGACCATTTCATTTGTTCAATATATTGAACAACATTTCTGTTAAATCTGCAACTTGGAAATCAATGCAGCGAAAACCGTGCAACGGAAGTTGCGGGAGGCACAGGGCGACTCAACCCATCGGGCCTTCGCAAAGAGATTGGGGATTTCAGTCGGCTCTTTAGCGCGATTGAGGAATTCTCCTCAAAACGTCACGTTGTACACGCTGGCAAAGATCAGCCGCGCTTTGGGCATAACGCCATCGCAACTGTTGGACGATGCGGACGCCGACCACCAAAGAGAGTAGCTAGTTCCTTAACCAATCAGGTCTAATCCATTGCCAGCATATTACCGTCGAACCATTGCCGAATTTCTGCAAGCTTCCCCAAGCGAAGTTCTTGGCGAGCTTACATCCGGAAATAGGCAGTTTGGTTTCTCGGAAGTCGAAGGCGAAGCAGTTGACGCATGGCAGGAAGAGATCGTTTGTCTAAAGGATCAACTGACCCAACTTAGCAATAGTCTGCGCGCCGCATTACATTGGGGGTTGTTACTCGAATTCCCGATTCCGCGACGCCAAAGGAGAATTGATGCGGTAGTGTTGGCGGGGCAATTAGTTTTTGTACTTGAGTTCAAATCCGGTGCAAGTGGCGCAGCATGGTCAAGCGGACGCCAAGCTGAGGACTACGCACTGGATTTGTCATATTTCCATGCTCCAAGCCATCAACGCGTCATCATTCCCGCGGTAGTCGCCCCAGGTCTCGAAAATCGGGCAAGTTGTGACGTGGGAGGCAATGTCCGGTCATTAGCATCGGTGCCTCTGGAAAAACTTGCCTCGTTCTTGTGCTCAACTTTTCAAGCTGAAAAGGTCGGCGATCAAACACAGGTTGATCTGAAGGACTGGGATGAGGGCTTATACGAACCAGTGCCTACTGTAATCGAAGCAGCGATGGCACTTTATGCTGGTATGTCTGTCCGTGAAATTGCGAGAAGCCATGCTGGAGAAGAGAACCTCACAAGCGTGACGGACTTTCTTCTTACTGCGGTTAGACGCGCCCAAGAGAGACGCGAGAAGATCATTTGCTTCGTGACTGGTATACCTGGCGCCGGAAAGACCTTGGCTGGGCTCAATCTCGTTCACAATCGAGAAATTCACACGGATGGAAGACCTGCTTCTGTGTTCATGTCCGGTAACGGCCCGCTCGTTGACATTCTTCGTGAGGCGTTAGCGGTTGATTCCGCTCGCAGGAACGAAACAACGTTAGGGAAAGCAAGGAAAGACGTTAAGACGTTCGTGCAGAATATACATCATTTCGTAAAAGACAATCTTGAGCGCCCTGTTGATCAGACTCCCTACGAAAATGCAATTGTGTTTGATGAAGCTCAACGCGCGTGGAACGCTGAGCAGAACACCAAGAAGTACAAGAAGAGGCCTTCAATTTGGCACGTTCCCGAGCCCGAAATGGTCCTTAGCATTATGGACCGACATAAGGAGTGGGCAGCGATCGTTGCCCTTGTCGGCGGTGGACAAGAAATCCACGATGGCGAAGCAGGGCTCTCCGAGTGGGGGAGGGCGCTTGCAAAATATCCCCATTGGCGCGTTTTCGTTTCACCGGAGGCTCTCAGAGGAGGCGAGAGTGTCGCGGGATCATCCTTGTATGGTAGCGAACCGGCAGCAAATAGAGTCGATGAAGAGCAGACTCTGCATTTAAGCGTTTGCATTCGGTCTCATCAGGCGACGGAACTAGCGACATGGGTCAATTCCGTTCTGAGAGGCGATCACAGGGCGGCAAAAGAACTAAGCACAAAATTTGAGCAGTTCCCAATTGTTTTTACGCGTGATCTTCAAAAGGCAAAGGGATGGCTGTTGAAACAAGCACGTGGTGAGAGACGCTGTGGATTAGTCGCGAGTTCCGGAGCGACACGTCTGCGGGCTTTTGGCATTGAGACCTCAATGGCAATTCGGGAAGCTTATTCGTATCCCCATTGGTTTCTTAAGCCGAGAGGTGATATTCGGTCTTCATATCAGCTCGAAGTTGTTGCAACAGAGTTTGAGATCCAAGGTCTGGAGTTGGATATTGCGGGGCTATGCTGGGGAGGCGATCTTGTTTGGGATCGCCTGTTGAAATGTTGGCATCCCCTTCAGTTATCCGGGAACAGATGGAAAGATGTGAAGGACAATAGGGCAATTTATATTCAGAACAAATATCGAGTTCTACTGACAAGAGCGCGAGAAGGTTTAGTCATTTGGATTCCTGAAGGCGACAGTACCGATCCGACACGCGATGTAGGAGTAATGAATGATACAGCCGATTTTTTGATCAGTTGCGGGGTCATTCCACTCATCTAAATTAGCCCGCTCCGCTCTGCTACGCGCGGGCCGCAGGCGCGAGGAAGAATTTTTTTAAATGATCTTTTCGCGGCCCTAAAGGGCCGCTCTTCCACCTGGGATCGCGGGGGAACGTGCTGAGTACGCGAAGCCCGCTCTTCTGTAACTCTGATCGGCGTCAATCCGTGAGAGACCGCCGGCAAAGTGCTATTCCAAGTGAAACGCTGGCCCTACCTGAAGCACCATGCTTGTAGAATCTGACCACCTCCCTAACACAAGGAGAATTTATGCCCCGTCCGCTCGTACTGGTACATGGATACTCGGCAGATGAAAAGGCCTTTCACCCGGTCCGCGAAGCCCTTTTAAAAGCTGGGGAGCAACAGAAACTCATTGAAATTAATGTATGCAATTACATTTCCCTGAACAATGAGATCACCATCAAGGACATTGCAGAAGGCTTTGACCGGGCGCTGGGGCTCAAGAACGGACTGCGCAATGGCGAAGAATTCGACGCGATTGTGCATTCCACCGGCATGCTGGTGGTTCGGGCATGGCTGGTGAACTATGGCGGCCCTCTGGCCCAGAATAAAAGATTGCAGCGCTTAAAGCATTTGATTGGCTTGGCACCGGCAACATGGGGATCACCGACAGCCCATAAGGGACGAACCTGGCTAGGCGCATTGGTGAAGGGCGAGAAACGCCTGGGGCCGGACTTTCTAAACGCCGGCGATCGCGTGCTGGAAGGACTGGAATTGGGCAGCGAGTTCACGTGGGAGCTGGCCCACGAGGATTTGCTGGGAGACCAGCCTTATTACAGTCATGATGAAAAAACGCCCTATGTGACAGTATTTATCGGCAATGAAGGATATACAGGTCTTTCCAGCGTTGCCAACAGTCCAGGATCAGATGGTACGGTGCGCTGGGCGGGATGCAGCCTGAACACGCGCAAAATTACCGTTGATCTCACGCGGACGGGAGTGGATGATCACCGAGTGAAAATGTCTGATTGGGCGGTGGAGAGGCTGGATGTGCCGATTCTTGCCGTGAATGAAAGGAACCACGCCACTATCCTGAGCGATCCTGATCCCACGATGATCAGCCTGATAGTTGATTTTCTTGGCGCGAACAGCAAGGACGACCATGCGAAATGGCTCACCACGGCCAAGGAATTCAGCGCGAAAGCGCTGCCGCAGATGCTGAAGCTGCCCGGCCCGGGCGGTATTTTGGGTGGCGCCGAAAATATGCTGAAAAAGCTTGAGGGCGCGAAGACCGAGCCGGAGATGGAAGGCTGGCAACAGTTTGTTGTACACGCACGCGATGAATGGGGCGATGGCATTACCGACTACATCATGGAGGTCTATCGCGACGAGAATGGGAAATGGGTGAAATTTGAACAGATGTCCACGGATGTGCATGCTTATGGGCTGGATGAAAGCTTCCGGTGTTTTCATATACGGCTGCCGAAAGGGATTTCACAGCCAGGCCAGAAGCTGTGCGTGTGCGTGAATGCCTCCACCGGAACTGAGCTGATGGCGTACCGCGCCTATGGCTCAGAAAAGAATCCAGTAGAACTGGGCGAGAAAAATCCACCCATCCAGCTTGATATCACCGGGCTGGGACCCAACGGTCAAGACAGCCTGTTTCATCCTTTTACGACGACGCTCATCGAAATTCTGATCAATCGTGAGCCGTTGCCGTTCGATGTGGAAAACCGTGTTTTGAGCTTTGAGAAATTCTGAGTAAACAAAAGGCGCTGCTTTCGCAGCGCCCTTAATCAGCGTAATCCGTGTAAATCAGCGGTAACTCCGCATTATTGTTTTGTGAGCTGGCCGGTGCCGCTGTCGCCGCTGCAAAGGCCGCCGGTAACGGTATATGTCCCGCTGATCTGGGTGGGCGCCGCAGGATTATTCAATGCGCCGATGAATTCCACGGTGCTGCCGTCATCATTTTTGAAAAGGATGTCGGCGTTGCGTCCGGTCAGGCTACTGGCGGTGGCCGCTGTGGCGGTGGTCCCGGTGGAGAAACAAGGCGAGCCCACATAAGCTGTGGTGCCGGTAAGCACAAAGACACCAGTGGAGTCGGCCGCGCCTTGAGTGATGGGCGCGGTTACGCCCACACTAGGGGTGGCAACGGTACTGGATATGAAAGTTCCTTTCCACGTCCCGGTGATGGAAGGGACAAGCACGCCGGCGATGTTGCCTTTATCTCCGGCGGCGCAGCCTGTGCCGGCAACGTTATAAGTCCCGGTGAGCGCAGTGGCTGAGCCGGAAAGCAAAACGGTGATTGTTTGCGAGGACACAGCGGCTGAAGTAACGGTTGCCGTTGGCCCGCTGATAGTGCCCGAAATGGGTACCGGGGTCCCGGCCGCGAAGCAGGCGGAATTAGCCACGCGCACGGCACCGGTGACAGTGGTTCCAGTCTGCACTACATTGCCGCCGATGAGAAAAGTTGGTCCGCTGCTGGACGCCGCGGCGAAATCCCAGTTACCCGACGTGAAAGCGAGTTGAGGAACGGGCGTGGGGGTTGGGGCCGGGGCCGGGCTGGAGCTTCCGCAGCCGGTTAACAAGATACAAAAAGTGGCGATGGCAACGTAGACAGAACGCAAGTGCTTTTCCTCCATGGGCATGGTGACTCTATGGGACCGTGAAAACTCTGTTTTGGGGGTATGCTCGCACGAGTTTACCCCAGAGCGTGTAAGCCAGCGCCAAAAAAATTGGTTACGGAAGTAATATGTCAGCAGTCAGCAGCAATCTAGGCGAGGGCATCTAGCTTTTACCGCAGAGGACGCAAAGAAGAACCTCGCCGCAGATTTCGCAGATGAACGCTGATTCAAATTTTCACCGCAAAGGACGCAAAGATCGCAAAGTAAAGAAGAACTTTCTTACCGCGGATCAACGGCGATAAACGCGGATCAGGAAAAACCTACCACGGAGACACAGAGGCACGGAGAAGAGCCAAGAAGTAACAAAGGACAAAGAAGCAGTCAGCAAAATGAAAGGCACCGCGTTTCCGCAGCGCCTTAGAATTTCCTCCGCTTACCCGGCTCCTCCGTGTTTCAGAGGTTTTGGCTTTCAGCTCTTTCTCCCGATCAGCGTTGATCCGCGTTCATCAGCGGTAGGATTTTTGCAATCGCAGGCGAGGGCGCCTGCGGTCTACAAGAAATTTGTAAACAAAAGCAAAAGGCGCCGCTCGTTGCAGCGCCTTTGAAATTCAGATCAGTGTTGATCGGTGTAAATCAGTGGTAAGGGTTTAAGACCGACCATCGCAGGCGAGGGCGCCTGCGGTCCACGATTATCCAAATTACTCAATATCCAAATTACTCAATTACCAAGTTACTCAATATCCAAGTTACTCAATTACCAAATTACGAAATTACCCGATATCAAATCTTTTCAAGCTTCGCGGATCCCGTCCATAAAGGCCTTGAGCTTGCGCGAACGCGATGGATGCCGCAGTTTGCGCAGCGCCTTGGCTTCTATCTGTCGGATGCGTTCACGGGTGACGGCGAACGACTGGCCCACTTCTTCAAGAGTGTGCTCGGAGCCGTCTTCAAGGCCAAAGCGCATCTTGATGACTTTTTCTTCGCGCGGCGTGAGCGTGCGCAGCACTTGCGCGGTCTGGTCCTTGAGATTGACGTTGATGACGGCCTCGGCGGGCGAGACCATGGAGTGATCTTCAATGAAGTCGCCCAAGTGGGAATCTTCTTCTTCACCAATGGGCGTTTCCAGCGAGATGGGCTCCTGCGCGATCTTGAGAACTTTGCGCACTTTGGCCACCGGGATGTCCATACGCTTGGCGATCTCTTCTGAGCTTGGCTCGCGGCCGAGTTCCTGCACCAACTGCCGCGATGTGCGGATCAGCTTATTGATGGTCTCGATCATGTGCACCGGAATGCGGATGGTGCGGGCCTGGTCAGCGATGGCGCGCGTGATGGCCTGGCGGATCCACCAGGTGGCGTACGTCGAGAATTTATAGCCGCGGCGGTACTCGAATTTATCCACGGCCTTCATCAGGCCGATGTTGCCTTCCTGAATCAGGTCGAGGAATTGCAGGCCGCGGTTGGTATATTTTTTGGCAATCGAGACGACGAGGCGCAGGTTGGCTTCAATCAGCTCGCGCTTCGCGGCTTCAGCGTCAACGTCACCCTGGATGATTTCACGTTGCGTGCGCCGCAGTTCCTGGTAGCTGACGCCGGTGTCGGCCTCAAGCTTTTCCAGATCGTTGCGGTGCTGGCGCTGGATGCGCCGGTACTCGCGCTTGGTCTCCTCAATCCGCGTAGCCTCGATTTTTTTTTCCAGATTGTTGATCTGGCGGTCGAGCGAGCGCATGGAGTCAACCGTTTTGTTTACGCGGTCAATGAGGCGCTTGCGCTCCGGGTTGGTGAACTTCAGCTTGCGGATCCCGGAAGAGACTTGCACGTGCGCGCGTCCCAGGGCCCAGCGGGCCTTGCGAGACTCTTTTGGTTTCTTCTTGGCTTTTACGGCCTCAGCTTTTTCTTCGAGCTGCTGAACTTTTTTATAACTCTTGCCAATGTCGTCGATCTGTCCGACAAAATCTTTTAGGCGCGCCTGAACGATTTCGTCGGTGATCTCTTCTTCGTCGAAGGCGACAAGCTCTTTGATGGAACGCACGCCGCGCTTCAGATCTTCACCCAGCGCCAGAATTTCTTTGATCACGATAGGAGAGCGCGAAAGCGCTTTTAACACGCGCAGCTGCCCGCGTTCAATACGCTTTGCAATTTCAACTTCGCCTTCACGCGTGAGCAGCGGGACTGTGCCCATCTCGCGCAGGTACATGCGCACGGGATCGTTCGTTTTTTCCAGCGCGCCCGGCGTCAGGTCAAGCTCAACCTCTTCGCCTTCTTCAATGTCTTCAAACTTCTGCTCAGACGGCAATCCCTTGCCGCTCTCCAGAACGTCAATGCCCTGGGTGCCAATTGTGGTGAGCAAATCGTCGAGATCGTCCGGTGAATGGACGTCCCCAGGAATGAGGTCATTTACCTGGTCATAGGTCAGGTAGCCTTTTTCCTTGCCTGCATCAATCAACTTTTTTATATCGTCAAATTTATCTTCTAGAGCCAAACCACGACCTCATTTTCATGGCGATACGGGGGCTGTACGCTCGTGTCCACTAAAGCATATCGGCGGGTATTTTGGTTTGGAATGCGCGCACGTCCCGAGAGTACTAAGGTTAGCATAAACTCGGTCAACAAGAAAAGAGCCCTACCCTGCCACCCGCGCGAAAACAAAGAAGATACCCCGGCTGTTGCCCTGTGAATCGCCTTGAAGATTAGATGCCGCTCACGCTCTAAGGTTTCGCACCGTTTTCTTCGCTTCACGAGACATTTTTTGGCTTAGGACATCAGGATTACGGCGCTCTAAACTGCGCAGCCAAAGCACTTACCCGCCCGACGCCAGCTTCCGATCCAGCTCCAGCTTTTCCTGCTTCAGACGCAGCAGCGCCGCAACATCGTTGCGACGCTCCGCCTCCACAATTCTGCGCTTAATATCGCCTTCGCGCTGACTTATCTGCCGCCGATGTCGCAACGCATTCAGTGCCCCGGCCAGCAGGTCCGCAGTGAGTGGATCGTCTTCCCGCATCACGATCTTTGCCAGCCGCTGCCGATCAGCGTCGCTCAGCGGAAGCGCCATCACGTCATCCACGCCCTCGCCGCGCTCCACTGCCAGCGCATTTTGCAGGATCGCTTCCAGCAACGTCTCGGTCGTCAGCCCCACATGCGGACGTTCTTCTGCCAACGCGTTCACTGCCATCTGCCGCAGTTCCGCTTCTTCTCCGATCATCGACGATGCCGCCCGCACCAGCACTTTTTCCGCCGCAGTTACGTCCGCATCCGGCTCATTTCGCAGACTGCCAGCCGCTCGGCTCACCGCCGCCGCTTTAAATTCCTGCCGCAACACCGTCGTATCGATGTTCAGCTTCTGCGCGATGTCATTCGCCAACTCGTCGCGCACAATTCTGCTCGGCACCCGATGGATATGCGGCAGCAAAAAATTCACCGCATTCTTCTTTCCCTCGGGACTCCGGGTCGGAAAAAGCTTCAGCGCGCGCTCCACCAGGTAATCAAAATATTTTGCCGATCCCTTCAGCGCCTTCGCATACGCCTCCGCGCCATTCTTGCGGATAAACAAATCAGGATCAAACCCCGCTTCCAGCCGCAGTACCCGGATATTGAATTCTTCTTCCAGCAGCATGCCCAGTGATTTGTCCGTGGCCGCTGCGCCTGCCGTGTCTGGATCAAAATTCACCACGATATCTTTGCTGAACCTGCCCAGCAGCCGCACCTGCGTCTCCGTAAATGCCGTGCCGGAGCTCGCCGCTACGTTGTGAAAGCCCGCTGAATACACGGCAATGCAATCCATCTGGCCTTCCACAATAATCACGTAGCCCAGCTTGCGGATCGCTTCTTTTGCGCGGTCAAGGTTGTACAGCACGCGGCTCTTTGAATAGATCGGCGTCTCTGGCGAATTCAAATATTTCGGTCCGGATTTCTCGTCCTTCGCCAGCGTGCGTCCCGTGAACGCAATGATCTTTCCATTTTCATTGGCGATCGGGAACATGATCCGGTTCCGAAACTTGGAATACATCGCCCCAGATGTGGCGACGCCGCCCGCGGCATTGTCCGCGCCTTCTTTCCAGGAGAACAATCCTGACGCTCGCATCATTTCTTCGCTATAGTCTGCCTTCAGCCGATCTTTCAGCGTGAAGCCTGAATCCGGCGCAAACCCGATTCTGAATGTCCGAATCGTTTCTTCCTGCAGGCCGCGTCCTACCAGATATTCCCGAGCCTGCGCTCCCTCTGGACGCCGCAACTGGTCTTCAAAGAACTTGCTGGCGCGCTCATGCATCTCAATCAGCTTGCCGCGCTTGCCCGCGTCTTCGGCTTCGCTCTCAGAGCTGTATTGCATTTTGGGCATAGGAATGCCCATCTTCTCGGCGACCAATTTAATCGCTTCCGGAAAGCTGATCTGCTCACGCTCCTGAACGAACTTGAAAACGTCCCCAGACTTGCCGCAGCCAAAGCAGTGAAAAAATTGCCGCGTCGCGTGGACGGAAAACGACGGCGACTTCTCTCCGTGAAACGGGCACAGTCCAACAAAGTTCTGCGCGCCAGCTTTCTTGAGCTGAATGTAATCGCCAATCACGCGGACAATGTCCGCCTGCTGCCGCACCGTTTCCTTGAAATCGCTGAGAGTGGTCATGAGGGTAAGCTGCTGTCTGAAGGAATCGTCCCGGTCAGGGGATGATCCTACCTCATCATTGTGAGCGAAAGCCGCCGTGCTTGCCAGAGCGCCCATCCTGTTCAGCTGTGCAAAACCCAGTCTTTCTGTTGAAATTGTGGAGATGTCCCAGATAAAAAGCCACCTGCGGTAACAGGTGGCTTTTGCCTGGATAGGACTTCTTTCAGGGTGGAAAAGCTGGTCCGCTGGCTCTAGCGCTAATCATCTGCCCGGTGATGCGGAACCACGGACCTCACATTCTTGCTATCAGGATCGGAAACGATCAGGTTTGCGGTCTGGGTATGCTCGCCGTAAGTTGCGCTGAGCGCAACCTCCTCAGGCGCGCCATGGACGTGATACACGGTAATCGGAAAACTCACGCTTGTCTTTCCGGCCGGCACCAAGACAGTTTCCGGCGCTGAGGCTATGGTCTTGTCATCGCTCGAGAGAAAGATCACAGCGCCGCCTTCCGGCGTCTCCGGGGCCGGTCCGGAGAGCGTGATCGTTGCTTCCGCTTTCTGGTAGTTCATCACCGCCGTCGGTTCCACCTTTATGCTTGCCGCGCGCGGGCAATTAGGACAGGCGGCAGGCACGTCAAACCCCGTATCAAAAGCATCCAGATGCACGCTGCCCGTGTTGGGGGCCACTTCCAGGGCAATTCTGTAGATCCCTTTGCCGGTGTCCACCGGTTTCGGCTCTACACGGCACGAGTTCTTCGGAAGACAGGAGACGGTGGTATGTCTTCCCGGACCAACAGAATTTCCTGAAGCGTCCGCCGGGACCATGGAAAGATCGAACTTGTGCCAGCCGTTGGGCAGAGTGGAAGGCTCGCCCGCAGCCACCCTGCTGGACTTGGAATCGACTCCCACATCCACATAAAACGACTGCGCCAGTTCACGATGAGTGGTACAGCCACCCGCCGTGAGATCAAACATATAGCGGAGTTTATAAAGCCCGTCTATCTTGCCGAGGCCAGTTAATTCGGCTGTCCAGTAGGCGTTTCCCGCGTAGAGATCGCCATGGGTTCCGTCATCATAGAGCGGAAATACTTTTTTTGTCGTGGGGATGGTAATGCCTTCCAAAGCCAGGGTGCGCGGATCGATTTGCTCTTTATTCACGATTTTGGGAGCGCCCAGTCCATGCTGCGCCAGTAGCGTCCCCACGCCCACGGTCGGATATTCCACCTCGACACGCGCATTTACCTTGTCCCACCCACCGGCGCGGACGTCGGAAGGGAGCATGCGCACCTCGGCTAACGGTTCCTCGCCCGTTTTCCAGTTCGTCTTGCGGTTATGCGGTGAAAGCCTGCCCAGGCTGGTGGTTAGAACATTGGCGAACCACTGTTCATCCTTGCCATTGGTAATCCTCGCCGCGACTGCTCCGATCGGCGCCGGCACAGCCGCCGGTAGGTGCGCATAGGCCTGCAGCGATGCTCCAGTCAAACCATAAGTAAAGACTGGATAGCCGTGATTAATCAGCTTGAGCGCATGATCAACCAGGTTCCCATTCGCGTCGATGACCTTCCAGTTCACCGCCTGGATCGCCTGTATGCCGGAGCATTCGAAAAGCAATCCCCGGTTTTTCGTGCGCGTATCGGTAATAATGGCCCGCTGTCCGCCGCAGAGCAGCCGGCTTAGCGGAGCATCGTAGGTTCGGCGACTGTCTTGTCCCATCTGGGCGTACACGATCAGGTCCCACTGGTTAGGCGTCAGCGATGTCGTAAATTTCGGATCGACCGTTACGGTCGCCACCGTACCGACCAGCCCTTTCTGCTTCTCCAATTGCAACGCATCTTTGTAAACTGAGTTTGCAGACAGTCGTCCTTGCTCG
This sequence comes from Candidatus Angelobacter sp., assembly GCA_036497385.1. Classification (GTDB taxonomy): domain Bacteria; phylum Acidobacteriota; class Terriglobia; order Terriglobales; family Acidobacteriaceae; genus Angelobacter. The sequence continues at coordinate 23,412 of DASXJO010000513.1, forward strand.
TAGTAAAGGACGCGCTTGCATCCTTGCGGGCATAGCCGGTGAATTTCCCGCCGGACCAGCGCGATTCCTTCTTTGGGTGAGGCAAATGCATCTGTCACAAACCCATTGACGTACAAGCGATGCGGCCGGATGATTTGTCCCCGCCAAGTTCCGCTGGCGGCACCGTGATAGGGCAGGCGAACGCGCGAGAAGTGCCAGAGACCCCGGCGTGAATTTTCCACCGCGGGATCTCCCGGACGGACCAGGTCACCATTAGGGGCGTCCACCACCATGCTCAAATCACCCGGGGTCACGGAAAGGTTCCATCCGGAATCGAACGTGACCATGGAGTCGCCGCAGCCGTTGTATTCGAAAGGCTCCGTCGCGGCCTGGCTCGCGGGCAGCAGGCCTTTCGGGTCCGTCGCCACAAATTCGCTGGTCAGCGAACCGAACGCCTTGCCGAAAAAGTCTTTGAGGTCGTATCCCGTCCCGTTCGGATTCTGCATATAGATTCCGCCTTGACGCTCCGCTACCTGGGTCAGAAGCGGCCCGTTCAGGTCGGCGCCGCTGCCGAACCCTATCGACACCAGTTGCGTGAAGGCGAGATTGTCATAGTTGAACTGCGGGCCAAAGCACTGCGTACCGCATGTGCTGCCCGTTGCTCCGGCCGGCTGGAGACAGGGAGCAACGTTCTCGATTCCGTCCGTCATTACCAGAATTGCTTTGCGTGCGTTTGTTCCCGCCGGAGGAACAAATCCCTGGCAAGTCCCGCCATTGCCGGGGCACAGGATATCAACTGCCTTTTGCAATCCTTTGGCAATGGCAGTGCAGCCGCCTGGGCCGGTGGCGGAGATGTTGTTTTTCGCATTCTCAAAGGGTGATCCGGGATCGAGCAAGTGGCTGTCCACGTTGGTCATGGGCAGATCGACCGTGGCATTATCGGAATAGGACACAATTCCGATGGTATTGACCTGGCCATCGCTGCGGGCCGTGTCCATCATGTCGCCAAAGTTCTCCACTGCGTTCAGCGCCGCCGTGAGTTTGGGGGTCCCGCTGCCCACGTCCGCTTCGCTCATGCTGCCGGAACGGTCGATCACCAGCACCACGTCGGTGGCTTTTTCGTTTTGCCAGGCTCGTACCACGTCGTCAATCGCCTTGTGCAGCCGCCAGAACATGGGATCGCGCGGGGCGCATGCCGGGGTGAAAGTATCAAGGTTGTAGCAGCCCGAAGTGATGTTGTTCCCTGGGTCGCAGCTCTGGGCCGGTGTGCGGTCTGCAATTCCCGTTGCTACGTGCATGTCAGCATGGAAAAAAGAATCGAGGATCTTTGATACTTCGTCAACATTCTTGAATTGCTCCAGCGCGTTATAAGGGAATGTAACGCCGGAGCCCGAGCAGGAAGTGCTGGGCTCGTTTGGGCAGGCGGCCGGACCGCCTCCCGCTTTGAATAGACAATGAGGAAAGGCAATACAGTTGGTGCACGCCACGCCCGCAGGGCGGGCTGTCCCCTGCCCGCAGCCCGCGTTGAGGGCGTCAGCAGGAGGTATATACCCGCCGCCTGCTGTGCCGATAGGTTCTGGAATGTTCTTGCACCACTCCAGAGACTCAATGGGCGCAAAATTAATGCCACGACGCCAGATATCAAAATCAAAATTGAATTGGCGGTGAAACGCATACCATCGTTCCCCGCGCCCCGCAGGTGGATTGCTGCCGCCGATCGCACCGAAACAGCTATGCCACACCTGATGTAACTGCCGTATGGTCTGGCCACCCGGCGGGATAGGAATGGCCGTGCAATCGTTTTGACAGCTTCCTGTGCTGTCTGGATTGCATGTGCAGGAGAGTGCAAGATTGTTCTTCTGCACGCATTTCATCGGAGCCGGTGCTTGCACATTATCGGTGTAAACCCAGCAGGTCTGGGCGCGCGCCGTGATCGCACCGGCGAATACCAGGGCTGATAACAGAGCTAAACGGCGAATCGAGCCAGATACTACAGGCATTGTCGTGGCAAAGAAGCTGAAACTGTGCATCGTCCACCTCAGTTAACGTGAATGAACAGCTCTCGCCCCCAAATCCTTTGGTTGGATACCCGGAAACCCCATACTGTCGAAGCTAAAGGAATCGGTTGGGCATCGCAGCAATGCCGCGCCCGTCCGAAAGTCCGCTGTGCTCCCCCGCTCTTGATCTGTGTGGCTTGCTCTGTAGTGAAGGTAACCCCCGGTCCGTTTCATAAAATTTATTGTGGGCAATATCCGCCTTTGCCCACCCTCCGCCGACCGGTTGTTGGCGGGAACTCCAGTTTCCGCCCTCGCTCTAGTTCATCCATGGCGCCCGCTGCTGTTGGTCGCTTTTTTTCTAGTCCCCTTTCTGTGCAATTTCAGCTGTCTCCTTCGTTCTGCTTGTGTGGTGCGGTTATGGTCCCAGTTTTTTCACTGGCACTAGAACAACAGCCCTGCCAGCCGTATCCTACTAGCAGCATAAAAACACAAACATCAGGTGGAGGGTACCTTTATGTCGCAAACTGCCGCCCGCGCAGCCGTATTGTTGCTGTTCATTACCGGGTTTACCTCCAGCTTGCCCGCCCAGACCGATCCTGAGTTTGTTGTAACCGTTAATCCTTCCATCGTCACCATCACTCAGGGCGGCACGGCATCTTTAACTGTTCATATCGCCGTCAATGAGCGGCCCAGCTTTGAATTCAGCCTCTCCGGGCTGCCCTCGGGCGTAATTGCGCAGGTCCCCGCCGGACACGCTGGCGCCACCACCATTGTTCTTACGGCTCTTCCGACCGCAGCCACCGGTACTTTCAATGTTCAGTTAACTACCGTGGCCAGCGGTTTCGCGCCTCCCAGGACCAGCAATGGTCCGCAGACCCAGGAGTTCACAGTCAACGTCAAGCCGCTGCCGGTGACTCAATGGGAGTACCGCGTTGAACGGGCCAGGACACCGCAGGAGCTTGAATCCACTGCCACCAACCTCGGCGCACAAGCATGGGAACTCGTCAGCGTGGTGCTGACCGACCGCAACGGTGCCGATGAGTGGGTCGCATTCTTCAAGCGGCAGAAACATCCTCACGAATAAGCGCTAACTTTGTATTGGCGAATTTTCGCCGCAGACTTTCTCAGATAAACGCAGATGATATGGAGCGGTGAATCAATACTTAACGCGAATAGATCAACGCCAATTCGTGCTTTTTCGCGTAATCCGCAGCCTAATTCTGGTTCCTATTCCCCTGCTGCCTCCTTTCCTCTGTGTTTCAAGGGTTTGGGTTTCTATCAGCGCCGATCTGCGAGATCTGCGGCAAAAGGGTTGCGTTTTTCAACAACACTTCACTTAAAATAACGCCCGTCATCATCTTTTCAGCTCACAATACGCACTGAAACTCTGGAGCCAGCGATGAAGATCATTCTTGCCGTAATTCTGTTTTCTTGCGCGGCTATCGCGCAAAATGATGCTGCTATTGAGAAAGCAAAGTTTGCCTGTGGCCCTGGCCAAGTCCACTTTGACGTGGAAGCCATCAATTACACCGATTCCGTCACTCAGCCGCCCAGTGGCAAGGCATTGGTCTATGTCATTGCGGAAGGCCAAATCACCGCTCGGATCGGACTGAACGGGACTTGGGCAGGCGCCGTGGAGGGGAATTCTCATCTGTCTTTTCCTGTCGATCCTGGTGAGCACCATCTTTGCGCAAGTTGGTAATCCGTTTCTATAAAAGCAAATAAATTGGTTGCTCTTTCCAGCTTTACCGCTGAAGCCGGCAAGGTTTACTACTTCAGGGTGCGCGCCACAATTCAGGGCCAAAACGCTTCCCCTATTTTGGACATGGACCCGATCAATAGTGACCAGGGAAGTTACATGGTCTTGAAATCCAAAATCGGTGAATCGCATGTAAGAAAATGAGCCCAGACCGGATGTTCTCAATTCGCGTTCATTCGCGGCCAAATGAGCTTACAGAACATACATTCGCGAGGGCCGGCTTGCGTGCCGAGCGGATCGATCCGGGAGCGGAACATTTCACGTCGAGCCATGCCGGCAAGCGGTTGGGATTGAAGCGACAAGATCAAAGATTCGCGTCCTTTTGCATTGATTCGCGTCCAAATCCTATTTATCTGCGCCTATCTGCGAAATCTGCGGCGAACTCGGTCTTGATATATCCTGATTCACGATGAAGATTGAAACCCGCGCCGTGCATGCCGGCCGCAACCCTGAAGGCGGATCACGCGACGTTGTGCCCGCCATCCATCTCTCCACCACATTTCACAAGGCCGATGACGGAACACTTCCCGGCAAATATCTTTATGGCCGCCCTAACAATCCCAATCGTGAATCGCTGGAGCACGCGCTGGCCTCGCTGGAAGAAGGCGCGACCGCGCTGGCTTTTTCTTCCGGCAGCGCCGCCACGCTCGCAGTGTTTCAGGCGCTCTCGCCCGGCGACCACGTCATAGCCGCTGAAGACGCTTATTACGGCACTCCCATCCTGCTGCGCACCGTTATGGCCAACTGGGGGCTCAAGCACACGCTGGTCAACATGCAGGACCTTGCGGCCGTTGAGCGCGCCATCACGCCCGCTACCCGCCTCATCTGGACAGAAACGCCTTCCAACCCATTGCTCAACGTTACCGATCTCCGCGCTATCGTGGCGCTGGCCAAAAAATGCGGCGCTATGGTCGTCTGCGACAATACCTGGGCCACTCCGCTCTTCCAGCTTCCACTCAAACTCGGCGTCGACGTCGTGATGCACTCGGTAACCAAATATCTATCCGGCCACAGTGACGTGACCATGGGTGCGCTGGTCTTTAGAGAAAATGGCGGAGAAAACAAAGAAAATGGCGGAGAGAACAGCGCGGGAGAGAACAGCGGGAAAGACAATCGTACCCTGGAAAAAATCACCGCGATTCAACATGAAGGTGGCGCAGTGCCGTCGCCTTTTGAGTGCTGGCTTACCCTGCGCGGCCTTCAGACATTTCCTTATCGCGTCCGCGCGCACGCTGAAAACGCGCAGCGTGTCGCCGAATTTCTGAGTACGCAGGCGAAAATTGAAGCCGTTCATTATCCCGGCCTGCCTTCACATCCCGGACACAAAATCGCCGCCGCACAAATGTCCGGCTTCGGCGGCATGATGTCTATCCAGGTAAA
>DASXJO010000514.1:0-6885 GCA_036497385.1 Candidatus Angelobacter sp.
ATGGATGTGCTTTCCGATGTGCTGAAAGTCGTCAAGCTCGACGGGGCCCTGTTCTTTCATGGCGAATTTTCCGCGCCGTGGTGTTTCCAGTCCTCCGAATCAGCCGCGATAACGGCATGTCTTTCGCCCCACGCGGGGCACCTGGTCATCTTTCATTTCCTCACGGAAGGGCGCGCCTACGCCAAACTGCCGGAGGGAGAACGGATTGAGTTGACTGCTGGCGACATCGTAGTTTTTCCGCATGGCGACGCTCACTTCCTCGGCAATGGCCCAGCCATAAAGCCAGTAGATTCATTCAAGACTTTTAGTCCAAACTTGACCGGGGGAGTCAAAGTTGCGCGCTTTGGCGGTGGCGGCGAGCTGACCAAATTCGTTTGCGGTTTCTTGACCTGCGAGCCGCGCATGAGCCAGATCTTTTTGGCCGGCTTACCTTCGATCCTGAAAGTGCACGTGGTCAATGAACCTTCAGGGCAATGGCTGGAGAACTCCATTCGGTTCTCCGTGGGCCAGATGAGCGGATCGAATGACGGCACTGACCTGGTGCTCGCGAAACTTTCTGAAGTGTTATTCGTGGAAACCTTGCGGCGTTACATCACCGCACTGCCTCCTGACCAGATCGGCTGGCTTGCTGGCGCACGCGATCCTTACATTGGCCAGGCGCTTGCTCTGATGCATAAAAGCCCAGCATTCCCATGGACTGTGCCTGAACTGGCGCGGCGCATTGGACTCTCGCGTACACGATTTGCCGAACGGTTTAACCACCTCCTGGGCGAGCCGCCTATGGCTTACCTTGCCCGATGGCGCGTGAAGCTTGGCGCGGAGCTTCTGCGGTCAACCGACCATAGCGTGGCTGAAGTGGCCGCCTCGGTAGGATATGGCTCAGAAGCGGCCTTCAATCGTGCATTCAAGCGAGAGTTGGACTGTCCTCCGGCGCAGTTCCGGCGCAAACGCATCCCCGCACCGCCTGCTCAGGCTGTGCTTAAGAAGCGCCAGGGAGCATGATCGCCCGCTCCCTCTGTTAGGATTATCAGCTTCCCTGGAGGGATGTGGATGAAACGTTTATCGATCAAAGTGATCGCAGTTTGCGCTGCCGGCTTGTTTTTCATTTCAGTGGCGATTGGACAGGAACAGAGCCAGAAAGCTCCAGGCAAGAGCCCCACGCTGAGCCGCTACGTCCGCTGCGGAGCGCTGGTGCAACCTGAAAGTGGCAAGGTGCAGCGCAATGTGCTAATCACTATCCAGGGCGAGCGTATTCAGCAGGTGCAGGAAAATGCGCAGCCCCCGGCGGATGGCCAGGTAATTGATCTCTCTGACCATACCTGCCTGCCCGGATTGATTGACACGCACACGCATACGTTGTTGCAGGGCGATATTACCGCCGCAGACTACGACGAGCAGTTGCTGAAGCAATCCACGGCTTACCGCGCGATTCTGGGAACACGCTCCGTGCGCCGCGCACTGGATTATGGCTTTACCACGATCCGTGACCTGGAGACCGAAGGCGCGGGCTATGCCGACGTCGATCTGAAGAAGGCCATCAACAACGGAATTATTCCCGGTCCGCGAATGAAAGTTGCCACGCGCGCCATGGATGTTACCGGCGCTTACCCGCTGTTGGGATATTCGCCGGAGATCACCGTCCCGCACGGGGTGCAGGTGGTGGATGGGCCGGAAGATGGCCGCAAAGCGGTGCGTGAGCAGATCAGCTTTGGCGCTGACTGGATCAAGGTATATTCCGACCGGAGTTATTTTGTCCGTCCAGACGGAGTCCTGGATGACATCCCAACTTTTACGCTCGACGAGCTTCGCGCCATTGTGGATGAAGCCCATCGCCAGCACCATAAGGTGGCGTCGCACGCCATGGCGCTAAATGGCGTTCACAACTCCGTTGAAGCCGGGGTAGACTCCATTGAGCACGGAAACTATATTGCCGAAACTGACGTGAAAACGATGGCGCAAAAAGGCATCTTTTATGTCCCAACTATTTATGTTGGCGAATACGTTGCCCAGGGGCGCGCCGCGGCCGGAGCAAAAGTCTGGCTGGAGATGATCAAGATACATGAAGATACTTTCCGTCGCGCGCTGAACGCGGGGGTAAAGATTGCCTTTGGCACCGATGTTGGCGGCTTTGATTGGGGCATCGATCCGGCCGTGGAATTTCCTTACATGGTGAAATACGGCATGACTCCGATTCAGGCCATCCGCTCCGCCACCAGCAGCGCCGCTGAATTGCTGGGCATGCAGAATGATGTCGGCAGCATTACGGCGGGAAAATATGCGGATTTAGTCGCCGTAAAGGGCGATCCGGTGGCGGATATCGGCATATTGCAGAAGATCGATTTCGTGATGAAAGGCGGCGAAGTGCATAAGGGGACCGGCCATTAAGACCAACCCCGCAACACTGGCGTGAATCTTATAGGTAATGATGCTCTGGATTATTCTCGGCATGGGATGGCTGGCCATATTGTTCGCCGGGGTAGTCTTGTTCCGACTTGCCGATTATGCTGACAAAAAAGTGCGCCGTCTTGCGGATCGTCCACGGGAACGCAAGAAGCAAGCCGCCTGAGTATCATTATAAGAACTTTCCATTCCGCCGCCCATCGCCGGTCTAGTGCTCATTCGTTTGTTTATTTCTTCCAGGATATTTACTTCGTGCTGACCATCCAAAGAGGCGCAATTCCCTGGTTAAAGGGAGAATTTGTAATCAGGCCCAACGTTCCGTCGGAAGACTTGATGCCAAAGGCGGAGATGCTGGAAGAGCCAAAATTCGCGACATAGAGAAACGTATTGGAAACATCCACGGTCAGGAATATTGGCTGCGGCGCTCCAACGGACCCAGTCGGCTCGACCGGGTAAGGCGAACCGGCAACCTGCGTGAGCGCGCCGGACGCAGTCTTGAAAGCGGAAACGTCATTCGATCCCTGGTTCGCAGAATAAACCAAGGAAGAAGTGTTGTCCACAGTCACCGCCACCGGTTTGGTGCCGGCAGGAAATGATCCAACCGCTGCCAGCGGTCCACCGGCAACATTAAAGCTGTCGATTGCATTGTTGGCGGAATCGGCTGCGTAAAGGAATTGGCCCTTGGGATCAATAGCAAGTCCGGCGGCCACTGCGCCGGCGCCTAGGGAAAATGGCGAGCCGGCAAGTTCCGTCAAAGCGCCGTTGGTTCCAATCGCAAAAGCTGAAATGTTGCCTGCCGTTCCGTTCGAGACGTACAAAAAGCCCTGTGTCGGAGAGATTGCCAAAAATTGCGGGCTTTGGGCGGTGAGCGTGATAAATGAAGCTGGACTCAGCAGCCCGCGTGTCTGATCAATGTTGAAGACTGAAATTGAAGCGGGCACCGCCGGCGAGGCTGAACCCTGGTTCAACACGAACAAAAATTGGCCTCCGGAGTTTATGGCGACTCCTATCGGATTGGAGCAGACACCCGGATTGCAAACCGGAGTAGGTGAGAGCGCGGTGCCGATCGGCGTGAGCACGCCTGCAGTGTGGTCAATGGTATAACCGGAAACGGTATTGGAAGTTTCGTTGGGCACATAAAGAAAATTTCTGGAAGGATGCAGCGCTATGGAAACAGGCCGTGGAATGGTAGGGAAGGAAGACACCGCAACCGGAAATAAATCGCCGGTGCTCTTTTCGTCTAACGCGTGAATTGCATTGTCGCCCTGCCCAACAACGTATAGAAAAGCCAGCGTGGGAGCGGTGGAACTGCTGCTAGATCCCAAACACCCGCTTATAAGTACGACGATGAATAATAGCGTTATGGAGAACAGTGCTTTCATTCGGTGCTTCCTCATCCTTCTGGAAATAAGAACGCCCATCGCCGCGCGCAATAATGTGCTTCAATCGGCGGAGGCAAGCTGCGAATCAGTCTAGCAGTTTGCGCCTTATTCTATCAGTTGCTCAGAGCTGTTTCTGATGCAGGCGGCTTTACCGACATGTGCAACGATCGTTATCAGAACGCCCGCGCGTGGACTTTCTTGCGCAGATAGAGAAGACTATGGAATGCCAGCAGGCCAGCATCTTGCCCATGGAAATTGTTCCCGCCGCATTGCCGAAGCGAATCGCCCGTGTGCTTGTACGCGGCAGCGGACTGTTCTGGGGAATTATTGGCTGTCTGGCGGAATATTCATTGCGCCGCTTAGGTGGAAGACTGAACCAACGGACGCGGATTGAAGTGCTCCATCGCTGGTCGCGCAGGACCCTTCCGCGCATGGGCATCCGCGTTGAAGTCACGGGTGCGTTCCCCGGCGCGGGACTAATCGCCAGTAATCATCTCAGCTATCTGGATATCCTGGTTTATAGCGCTGTTGCGCCATGCGCTTTTGTAGCCAAGCGTGAAATCCGCGCGTGGCCCGCCGTTGGATGGATTGCCACACTTGCCTGCACCATTTACGTTGATCGCTCCCGCCGCAGTGAAACGCATAGCATTCAGCCTGAGATACAGTCGGCCCTTGCGGGCGGCTTGCGGCTGTTCCTCTTTCCTGAAGGCACCAGTTCAGATGGTTGCCGCGTGCTGCCGTTCCATTCTTCGCTTTTCCAGCCCGCCGTGGACCTGCAGGTTCCCGTTTCCGCCGCGTGTATCGAGTATTGCATCCCTGACGGCGTTGCCGCCGCTGAAGCTTGCTACTTTGGGACGATGAAGTTGTTGCCACATCTCTTGAATCTACTGGGCAAGCATTCCGTGATTGCAAAGGTAAACTTTTCTTCCAGCAGCTTTCTTTTTACTGACCGTAAGCAGGCCTCGATCACGATGCATGAAGAAGTTAAGCGGCTTCGATTCGCCAAAATGGAAGTGGTGCAATGAGCGCCTATCGCGAGTTCTCTGACTTATCGGCTGAGCCGGCGGTGCGCGGGTTCTTGCACGAGCCGCAGCAAGCAAATGGAGATGGATTAGTCCTTACGCATGGCGCTGGAGCGAACTGCCAGAGCAAATTACTGATCGCCTTGGCGGGAGCGTTTGCTGATGCCGGATATCTTGTCCTGCGCTGCGACCTGCCATTCCGCCAATCACGTCCGCATGGTCCGCCGTTTCCGGCCATGGCGGCGCGCGATCGTGAAGGTCTGCGCCGTGCCGTGGATGTGTTGCGCTCAAGAACGCCCGGACGCGTTTTCCTTGGCGGCCATTCCTATGGTGGACGCCAGGGCAGCATGCTGGCAGCCGAGCAACCGCAACTCGTTGCGGGACTTCTTCTGCTTTCGTACCCGCTGCATCCTCCGCGCAAACCTGCGCAGCTGCGGACAGCCCATTTCCCTCAACTCAAAACTCCATCGTTGTTTGTCCATGGCGGGCGCGATCCCTTCGGCTCGCACGATGAGATGAAAGCCGGGTTGGCATTGATCCCGGGCGAGAAGATGCTGCTGGAAATCGAAGGCGCCGGTCACGAGCTGCTGGGAAAGAAAGCACAAGAAAATCTACCAACCAGAATTGTGCAGGCGTTCCAGAAATTTTCTATAAAAACATAAAGGGTTGTGAGGCTACGCTGGACTAACGTCGCCACTGAAATACTTTTACCAGCGTCTGCTTCATCCACGGCTTCAGCCGTCCGCGCTGTGAAGCATCGCCTAAGCGCTTGATAATTTCTGCTTGAGTGGGATAGGGATGGATTACCGCGCCCAGCGCGCCCACTTTTATCTTGTGTTGTATTGCCATTACCAGTTCGCCGATGCTTTCGCCCGCATGATTGCTCACCAAAGTCGCACCCATCAGCCTGCCATCTTTCTTGCGGACGTGGACCCGGGCAAAGCCTTGGGTATCGTTATCCACCACACTGCGATCATTCTCCTTAAAGGGGAGCTGGAATGATTCTGTTTCCATTTCGCTGTTGCTAGCCCCTTCCTGGTTCAACCCGACATGCGCTATTTCCGGACTCGTGTATGTGCACCACGGGATTACCAGATCGCTGGCCCGCTTGCGGCCAAAGAACAGCGCGTTCTGCAGCGCGATTCTCCCCAGTGCTTCCGCCGTATGTGTAAAGTGAAATGGCGATCCAATATCTCCCGCTGTAAATATGTCTTTGTTCGACGTGCGCAGATGATCGTCGACAATTACGCCTTTATCGTTATGTTTCACGCCCGCCGCTTCCAGATTCAGCCCTTCGACGTTCGGTACGCGCCCCGCCGCCAACAGAATTTCATCGCCCACAACGGTTTCATTTTTCTCTGCGCGGTTGACGATCAAAATCTTTCCCACCGCAGACTTCTCTGCCCGCTCCACTTTCGCGCCCAGAATAAGGTCGATCCCTTCACGCCGGAATTGCTGCTCCAGCAAGGCAGCCACATCAGGATCTTCTTTTGGAAGCAGTCGAGGCACATCGCTCACCAGAGACACCTGGCTGCCCAGCCGGGCAAAAGCCTGCGCCAGTTCGCAGCCAATTGGTCCGCCGCCAATCACAATCAGGCGTCGCGGCAGCGCTGTGAGGGAAAAGACTGTTTCATTGGTGAGATAGCCCGCTTCCGCCAGTCCGGGGATTGGCGGCACGGCGGCGCGCGCCCCGGTGGCGATGATTGCTTTCTTGAAGTCGAGCCGCTGTCCTTCAACTTCAAGCGAACGCTTGCCAGTGAAGTGGCCATGCCCCAGAAGAACATCCACGCCCAGCCGGGCAAAGCGCTGGACAGAATCATTTGGCGCAATCTCCGCGCGGACGCGGCGGACGCGCCGCATCACATCGGCAAACTCCACTGTTGGCGGTGGCGCTTCTATCCCGAACTCACGGGCTTCAGTCACCGCATAGGCCGCCCGCGCCGCGCGAATCAGCGCCTTCGATGGCACGCATCCATAGTTGAGGCAATCGCCTCCCATGAGTTGACGTTCGACCAACGCAACCCGCGCGCCCAATATCGCTGCCCCAGCCGCAGCCACCAATCCGGCCGTTCCGGCTCCAA
>DASXJO010000515.1:0-11373 GCA_036497385.1 Candidatus Angelobacter sp.
AGCAGGACGCGCAAACCCCAATTCGGCAACGCAATGACTATGCGAACCAGCAGAGACTGCCGGGGCTGTTGATCTTCGTGAGTAGGTTCCCTGGTGGGCATGACGCCACGCGTAGAAAGACTGGAGGCGGACATTCTGGCACCAACTGCCATCCGATGTAAAGAAGCACCCATGTCCTTTCGAGCCCTGGCGTTTCCGAATCTATTAGCGCTTCGTGGACGTTACTTTCGTTTCTGCTTCCTATATCAAATTCGCGCGTGAATTACCTTGGTGATCTTTAACAAAGCTGGCCTGTGGCCGACACTGTGGTCACGACGATGTACCCAGTTCGACGGAGAAGAAAAATATGAAATTCGTAAAACAATCCCTTCCGGGAATCGGCATGTTATTTGCTGCCGTACTTTTTTTGTCCACTTCAATGTCTGCGCAGCAAGAGGTCAGTCCAGACCATTTTGATGACAATCCTGTCGTCACTAAAAAATCAAAACCAGCGGCTAAACCGGCGAAACAGGTTGCGACAAAAAAGCCCAGCCCTGTCAGCCACGCTGCGTTCCACCCGAAAGCAGCGCCTGCAAAGCATGAATCTGCGCAGTCAAGTGCAGCGCCCGTACAAACCGCTTCAAACCGCTAGAACAGAGGTACTATAGGCCTTGACCGCCCCTGCGGGCGGTCAATAACACGAGTTCCAACAGCTTGTGTTCGCATTGCGGTTCGCGGCAGCTCCAGCGGCAAAGCCAAGAGCACGCCACGTAGAAGAAGGTGCTGTATGAACATATTTTTGCGCAAGTTCGCAATCCTGCTTGCAGTCTTCGTTTTGGTATCTATTGCTGCTCAGGCCCAAAAAGTTCCGGGCATTGGTGACAATGAGATCCTCATCGGCTCCTGCTCTGCATTGGATGGTCCCGCCCAGTTTCTGGGTAGGCAAACGATTGTCGGCGCCACCACGTATCTAAAGAATGTGAATGCTGATGGCGGCGTGTTTGGCCGCAAGATCCAGTTGCTCGCCTTTGATGACGGCTATGAGCCCGCTAACGCGGAAAACTGCTTCAAGCGTCTGCAGAAAGAAGGCGTTTTTAGCGCAGGATTTTTTGTCGGTACGCCGACCGCCGCCAAGTACGTCCCTCTGGCTGAAGCGAACAAGGTTCCTGTAGTCGGGCTCTTTACCGGCGCAGAAATGCTCTATACGCCTTTGAAGCATTATGTAATGAATGTCCGCGCTTCTTATTATGATGAAACCCGTGAGCAGGTGGACAATCTTTGGAACGTGCTGGGAATTCACAAGATCGGCGTGATCTATCAGGACGACGCCTTTGGACAGGCGGTGCTCAGCGGCATGCAACTGGCATTGAAGAAGCATAACGCCGCGCCTGTTGGCATGGGCACCTTCCCGCGCAACACCCTCGACGTTGAAAAAGGCCTGGATGCCGTGCGGCCCATGAATCCCGGAGCCGTGTTGATTGTCGGCCCGTACGCTCCGGTCGCGGAGATCATCAAGAAGGCCCATGCCACCGGATGGCATCCTATCTTCCTTACCGTGTCTTTCGTTGGAACAGAGAAATTCATAACTGAAGCCGGCAAGGATGCGGAGGGCACAGTCATAACGCAGGTGGTACCGCCTTACACACGCACCGATTTCCCTACAGTCGCTCTTTATCGCGAAGCTCTAAAAACTTATTACCCAAATGAACAGCCAAGCTTCGTAAGCCTTGAAGGCTTCGTGGATGCCATGGTGCTGGTGGAAGGCTTGAAGCGCGCGGGCAAGGACCTGACTCGCGAGAAGTTGATCACCGCACTGGAATCCATCCAGAACAAAGATGTGGGACTAGGGCCGAAACTGACGTTGAAATACAGTCCTACGCGCCACAAGGGTTTTGACCAGATCTATACGACCGTCGTTCGCGACGGCAAACCGGTAATCCTGGATGATTGGAAAAAACTGCCACACTAATTCGTACAGGCTGGAGTTGCCGGCAAGATAAAAGGCCCAATACCGGGCCTTTATCTTTGTCTCGTACCAAATTTTAGACCGTCATCAGTTCTTTTTCTTTCGATGCGGCCATTTCTTCCATCTTCTTGATCTCGGCATCGGTCAGCTTCTGGACTTCATCCAGCGCTTTCTTCTCTTCGTCTTCAGAAATTTTCTTGTCTTTCATGGTTTTTTTGATGGCTTCATTGCCATCGCGGCGCACATTGCGAATCGCCGTGCGATGGTCTTCCAGAATTTTGTGCAGATGCTTCACCATGTCCCTGCGGCGCTCTTCCGTAAGCGGCGGCACAGGAATGCGAATCAGCTTGCCGTCATTCTGCGGATTCAATCCCAGCCCAGCGGAACGAATGGCCTTCTCAATATCGGCAATAATCCCCGGATCATAGGGTTGCACGGTGAGCAATTGCGATTCCGGCGAATGCACAGTGGCCACCTGGTTCAGCGGCATCTCAGATCCGTAATAAGGCACCCGGACCGGATCCAGCATGTTCACGGTGGCGCGGCCGGTGCGCGCTGCGGCCAGGTTGGCGCGGAAATCTTCCACCGCTTTGTCCATGCGCGTTTTGAGCTGCGTATAAACTTCTTTCAACGCGGGTATGGCCGCGATCCCTGATATTGCCATTGCTCCAAGCCTCAAACAAGAGAGTAAGCGAACGCTCGATTATACAGCCAGGCGCGCAGGTGCGAAGAGGCAGTAATGTCCATGGAAGGTGATCCGGTTAAGTTTTCGGCGCAGCCTTGCCGCCCCGGACCTGTCCAAAATTCAACAAGCTCACAATTGCAACGCCCCCCACAATATTGCCAAGAGTAGCCGGGAGCAGCCATTGAAAATAATTGCTGAAGTGCAGATGACCTGACATGATGGCCGCTATAATTTCCGCGCTGCTGGCAATGCAATGCGAGAAATGTCCAGCGCCGACGATAAAGGTAAGCATCCAGGTAACCGCGACTTGCCCGATCGTCCAATGGCTGGCTGTGACCATCCAAGCTACAAGAGCAATCAGCCAGCCGCCTATGATTCCTTTGGCAAAGATAAAGGTAAAGTTCCCATTGGCGGCCTGCAAACCCAAGTCCGCCAGCGCGTCAGCGAAGTTGGGCGAGAGCGCTCCGGTCTTCATTACCAGCCAGCCAAAAAATACGGCTCCAGCAACGTTGGAAACAAAAACAGCCATCCAAAGCCGCAACGTGTTCAGCACATGCTTGCGCTCGTCCAGTATCAAAACCACGGGGAACAGTGTATTTTCGGTAAAAAGCTGTGCCCTGCCAATCACCACCACAAGGAATCCGATGGGATAAAAGAAGAAGGAGAAAAATTCCTGGATCGGTCCTTTGCCCAGGTAACTGAGGGACAGCGCGACTGCCAGTCCCGTCAACCCCATACTGATGCCGCCGGCAAGCCCTGAAAACAAGAGGCCAACGGTCGAACGGGAGAGTTCATCCCGGGCATTTTCGATGACGTGTTCCAGTATCTCTTCGGCGCTTCTGCGGGTAGACTCATGCTCCATAGGTCAATTGAGATGCGGGCAGAAACTCCCAAGTTCGCAGATTAGAGAGTTATTCGAACGCCATTGAATGCCAACGTGGTTAGATCGTCTGCTTCTGCCCGGTTCTGCGGTAAAGCAGCCAGGTATGCCATAAGATTCTCAGCGTGGCCAGTACGGGAATCGACAGAAACACGCCAATCACACCTGCCACTTCTCCTCCGGCAAAGACGCCGAACAACACAGTAAGCGGGTGAAGCTCCAGGGTTGTCCCCATGATGCGCGGGGAAATCACGTAATCCTGAATGCATCGCCAGACAAGCAGGAAAATGAGCAACAACCAGAAATGGCCGTAACCGGAGAGCAATGCCACTCCCAACACCATCAATCCACCAATCGCTGGACCCACCACTGGGATAAATTCCAGCGCGCCGGCTGCTGGGCCCAAAGCAAAGGCATATGGCACGCGCATAATCCAGAGACCAAAAGTCAGCGCGGCCATTGCGAGTCCGGCCAGCGTCAACTGGGCGCGGATGAAATGCCCCAGCATCGTGTCCATTTCCTGCACAGTTTCCGCCAACATCCGCCGGTTGCGATTGTCCTCTACCGAATTGATGATGTTCTGGCTCAACGTGTGCCCATCTTTGAGAAAGAAAATAGCGAGGATGGGGACCAGGAACAGCCACCACATACTTTGAATCGACTTGACTGCGCGCAGCGTGAACGTCTGGGTGGTCGCGATCAATTCACTCTGATGTTGATCCAGGTATTGGCCTATTAAATCTACTGTTTGGGAATTCCAGCCATGCTTGGCGCCAAACTGGTGTACCAGATTGCTCGGGCTGATCTTCTTGCCCATCTCCGGAGTTTGCTGCGTCAGTTTCTGTACTTCCTCCATTACCGGCGGGCCAAGCAAATAGAACGTAAGTGCCAGAATGCCAATAAACATCAGATACACCACTACGATGGCTGCGGGGCGCGATCCTTTTAGCCATTTTTGCAGCCGTGAAACAGGAGCCTCTAGGATGTAAGCGAAGAAAATTGCGAAGAGGAACGTAATGATCGCGCGCCAGGCCACGTACAGGAAAGCAAGTATCAGAACAAAGACCAGAATGGTCATCAGGGACTGGGCGGTTTTTTTGTCGAAGAATTTCAAATGTCTCCCTATGGGCCGTTCCATTGTAAATGCTGCGACTAAGCTTCAATCAATGCTGAGTTTGCCGGACCGCAGCTCCGAATTTCATATGCCATTCATGAGATGATTTATTCAGATGCCGGAATTACCAGAGGTTGAGCTGCTTTGCAGGCGTGACTCTGAGCTTGTCAAAGGGGAGGGCCTGCAGGCGAATCCTGAGCCGAAGGTGAAGGATCTCTCATCTATTGGATTCGTGAGCCCACAATAACATGCCAGAGCTACCAGAAGTCGAAACAATTGCCAACGGGCTGAACAAGCGTGTGGCCGGAGACCGCATTGACTCGGTTTGGGTAGGCAGCAAGCCTGAGCCGCTCAAATCGTCGGCTGCGGAGATTTCCGCCACTCTGGAAGGCGCAGAGGTGGAGCGAGTGCGGCGGGTGGGAAAGCACATTGTCTTTGATCTCTTATCAAGGAAATCTGTTGGTGACCGCCAATGGATTGTGCATTTGGGAATGACGGGGCAAATGCTGGTTGCCAACCCGGAAACTGAGACTCCCAAACACACTCATCTGATAGCCAAGTTGTCTTCAGGACGTGAACTGCGGTTCGTTGATCCACGGCGTTTTGGGCGACTGGAAGTCCGTCAAGCCGGCTTTAGTGGCCCCGGCGCAGAGCCTCTGAGTATCGACACGGACGAATTCGTCCGGCTCTTCCATGCCAGCAAAGCGCCGGTCAAAGCCGCGCTGCTCAACCAAAAGCTGCTGCACGGCGTAGGGAACATCTATGCCGATGAAGCTTTGTTCCGCGCGCATATACGGCCGCGCCGCCGGGCCAATACACTTACTAAATCGGAGTTGCGCAAGCTGCATGCGGCGCTGCAAAAAGTTTTGCGCCTGGCCATTGCTGCCGGCGGATCATCCATCTCTGATTACGTTGATGCCGATGGCGAAGCGGGCTATTTCCAAATCCAGCACCGCGCCTATGGCCGCGAAGGCAAACCATGCCTGACCTGCAAAACACCGATCAAAAAGATCGTGGTCGGCGGCAGGGGAACGCACTATTGTCCCAAGTGCCAGAAATAAAGCACTCAGCCGTCAGCAATCAGCACTCAGTCCAAGTGCATAATTCGCTGCAAACGGTGGGAGCAGGGCCTAATACAAAATCCAGATTCTTCTTTGCGCTCTTTGCGCTCTTTGCGTCTGGTTGCGGTAAATGTTCTTCTTAGACGGTCAGATTCCTCTGCAACTTCTGCATGCCTCGGATCCACCGCTGATAATCATTGGCCTTGTTCTGAAAAAATTTGCCCGCTTCAGGATGCGGCAGGATCATGAATCTTTCTTCGGCCATGGCTTTTACAACGTCGTCCGCGACGTGCTCAGGCTCAATCGCTCCAGCCTGCAGCATTTTTGTGCCGGGATGGTCTGCTTTCAGCATGTTCGTGAGCACACCTTGCGGGCAGAGCGCCGAAACGCGAATCCCCCGTTCGCCATAAGTAATGGCCAGCCACTCGGCAAAGCCCAGCGCAGCATGCTTGGTAACTGCGTAAGGCGCGGAGCCGAGAGAGGTCAGCAATCCAGCGGCGGAGACGGTCTGCAGCAAATAACCTTCTTTGCGCGCAAGCATCTGCGGCAATACGGCGCGTGCCGCGTAAACGTGCGCCAACGTATTGATCTCCCAACTGCGTTTCCATTCGCGGTCTGAGGCTTCCGGTCCTCCGGATACGGCAATCCCAGCATTTGAGCAAAAAATATCCACATGGCCAGCCGCGCTGCTCACTGATTCCACCAGCCTTTTCACATCGGCTTCCTGCGATACATCACAAGGGAAAAACCCAGCCCGGTCTTTCTCAATCTCATCCGCCACTGCTTTGCCATTTGTTTCGTCCACGTCAGACACCGCAATAAATTTCGCGCCCTCTTTCGCGAACCTGAGGCAGAGCGCCCGCCCGATTCCGTTGGCCCCGCCGGTTACTACCACGACTTTTTCTTTAATTTGCATGCCGGAAAGATAGACGGTTCGCTTTGAATCTTCAACCGCCCCCGAAACTCGCAATCGCGGCGTTAACCTATTAATCTATGCAGGCATCATCTGCTCTTGCAGAGGAGTAATAATCCAAAATGACGACATTGGCCATTGGGGTTGATTTGGGCGGCACCAACCTGCGCATTGCCGCGGTGGATAGCAACGGTAAGGTGCTGGACAAAATTACTACCAGCACACAGGTTGCGCGCGGACGCGATCAGGTGATCGATGAAATGTGCGTCGCCATCCAGGAGGTTGTTTCTAAGCAGCGCAACGCAGGCGAACTGGCTGGAATCGGCATTGGCGTTCCCGGGATTATCGAGATGCAGACGGGCATGCTGCGCGAGTCGCCGAACCTCCCCGGCTGGCACAACTATCCGGTGCGCGATGAAATTCAAGACCGGCTGAGAACAACTGTTGTCTTGGAGAACGACGCCAACGCTGCCGCAATGGGCGAAAAATGGCTGGGCGCAGCCGCCGGCGTGGATGATATGTGCATGTTCACCCTGGGCACAGGCGTGGGCGGAGGCGTGGTAATGCAGGGCCAAATCTGGCACGGCATGACCGGAATGGCCGGCGAGTTGGGCCATATAAACGTGGAACCTGACGGTCATCCCTGTAACTGCGGCAGCCGCGGATGCCTGGAACAATATGCTTCCGCCACGGCGATCAAGCGCATGGCGCAGGAGGCAATTGCAAGCGGCAATGCGCCCAATATGGCCCGCGCGCTTAAGGAAGACGTTGAATTTAGTTCTAAAGTGATTTTTGATCTTGCCATGCAGGGCGACACGGCCGCTCGCGGCGTTTTTGAGCAAGTTGGCAAAGCGTTGGGAACAGTGCTGGCCGACATGGTCAATATCTTCAACTTCCCTATGTACGTGATTGGCGGCGGAGTATCCAGCGCGTGGGATGCGTTTGCTCCGCCCATGATGGAAACTGTGGCCAGAAATTCCTTTGTCTATCGCGCCACAGCGCCCACGGAAAACATACAAACCGGGAATGCGCCCAGCCGCTCCGTCCGCGGCACCATGGTCACCAAAGCACAGCTCGGCGGCGATGCTGGATTGATCGGCGCTGCGCGCCTGCCCATGATCGCCCACTTGGTGAGCCCCGTTGGATTCAGCAAAGCCTAAGATGGCGATTTGAGAAGTCATGCATACATTAGGAGTCGTATTCCATGACCATCCGCATCCGTCCGGCAAACCGTGCCGACCTTCCGCGACTGACGGAGATTTACAACCATTACGTGATCCATACACCCGTCACGTTTGATATTGAGCCGTACACGGTTGAGCGCAGGGGCGCATGGTTTGACCAGTTCGCTTTAATTGGCCGATACCGGCTAATGGTTGCGGAGGAAGACGGCCTGGTACTGGGTTATGCCGGGACTACGCGTTTCCGCCCCAAAGCAGCGTATGACACTACGGTGGAGACCACGGTCTATAGCAGCCATGAAAGGGTGGGCAAAGGAATTGGCCGGAAGCTTTATGCCGGATTGTTGGAAGAGCTGGCCGGTGAAAACATCCATCGCATTGTGGGCGGTTACACGCTGCCGAACGCAGCATCGGCAAAGCTGCACGAGCTGTTCGGCTTCAAGAATGTCGGCATCTTCAGCGAGGTTGGGTACAAGTTCGGGAAATACTGGGACGTGCAGTGGACGGAACGGTCGCTATGGGTGCCTCGATAATCGCAAGGACAGGCGCTTGCTAAGCTCTTACCACAGAGAACGCAGAGGAACACGGAGCCGCGGAACTTCTGAAGACAAGACCTTTGTCTTCCTTCGTGTCCTTTGTGGTTATGAATTTCCCAGCAGTTGGCGAGCAACCGAACAGTACAAATCCACGGCTTCATGCAGCTGTTTTTTGGAAATGTATTCACGATCAGTGTGCGCCACATGAATTGATCCCGGCCCTAGGAGCACGGGAGTGCCCCAATTGGCGAGTGCAGGAATGTCCGTGGTAAATTTTGCCACCATGCTATCAATGCCTTGCACGGTGCGCAGCTTCATGAACGGAATTTCTAGAACGAATTCAGCTTCAGCTAGTCCGTGAACGTGTTGGGTGATTTCTTTTCGCAAATCCTCAGATGGGCCCACCAGTCGATATAGCAGCTGTGCGCGAGCGTGATCAGGAATGACGTTGGGAGCGCGTCCGCCTTCAATCAGGCCGATGTTCACCGTACACGGCCCGACTTCCGGATTGACAGGCAGTTCCATGGCGCGCAGGCGCTCAAGCGCCGTAAGAAGTTTTTCGATTGCCGATTCACCGAGTTCGGGATAAGCCGAGTGCGCCATCTTTCCTTTAGCCGTCAGTTGCAGCCGCAACGCGCCTTTGGAGGCGGTGGCGATCTTATTTTCCGTCGGCTCACCATTGATCAGGAAACGGCTGCCCAGTGGATTTTCATTTGCGACCTTCGCGCCCAAGCTGTCGCGCTCTTCACCTACAAGAAACAGCATGCCGACGGCCCTGCCTTCCTTTCGCAAGTGCCGGCAGGCAGCGATCTGAGCGGCGATGATTCCCTTGGCATCGCATGAGCCGCGCCCATAAATATTGTCGTGGTCTTCTGAAGAAGAAATGAACGGCGGCACGGTATCCATGTGCGTAGAAAAGACCAAGTCCGGTTTCTGGCCGTCAATTGTTGCCAGCACATTGAACCGTTCATGGGCCACCGGCATTTTGTGCGTGGTGTAACCCATTGTGGAAAGCACGTCATACAGCTCTGCACCCACGGCGCCTTCATTGCCGGAGATGGATTCAATATCGATGAGCCTGCGAGTTAGGGCGATAGGGTCCATGTGTTCTTCAGACTGACAGCATAACAAGCTTTATCACAGAGGACACAGAGAGGCACGGAGGGAACAATCAATTTAGGGGGCTTCCGTTCGCGCGATCATCTGGGACGGTCCTCCTCAGTGGTCCTCTGTGGTAAAAGAATAATGTGACTGCAGGAATCAAATCTTTCTTCCTAAATGGATCCGCGGGACGGCTGGAAGCGTTGCTGAATGAAGGCCAGCCAAACGCGACGCACTCCGCATTGGTCTGCCACCCGCATCCTTTATTCGGCGGGACGATGCACAACAAGGTCGTTTACCACGCCATGAAGACGCTGAGCGGTTTTGGTTTTCCGGTGCTGCGTTTCAACTTTCGCGGCGCGGGCCTGAGCGATGGCGAGCATGATCGCGGACATGGCGAGCAGGAAGATGTTCGCGCGGCCCTGAACTGGCTTGATTCCTCGTTTCACCTGCCGATGATTTTCTGCGGATTTTCTTTTGGCGCAGCTACGGGCCTGCGCGTCGCCTGTGACGACCAGCGCGTGGTTGGGCTCATCTCGCTGGGAACGCCGGTGGGCGTTGAAGGCCGTGCTTATACCTATAAATACTTGCCGGACTGCACTCGACCAAAACTGTTTGTCAGCGGATCGCGCGACCAGTACGGTCCGCCCGACAGCCTGAAAAAAGTTGTGGAGGCCGCGCCGGAGCCGAAAGAGATGGTGATCGTAGAAGGTGGCGACCATTTTTTTGAAGGCCATTTGGCGGAAATGCAGGCGGCTATTCAGTCATGGGTGAGCAGGCTCTTCGCACCGGGCCGCAAGGCGGAAGCCAGCTAATGTCGATTGCGCACAGCATGCGCGCCGCGGCGCGCGAGATCTTCCTTCACGCTCTCTCCGAAGCCAGCATTGAAAAAGCTTTTGACCGCCAGGTGCATTATGAGCGCGGCGTGCTGCGCGTGTGCGATGACCTGTATGACCTCAAGGTTTACAGCCGTGTGGTGTCGATTGCGTTTGGCAAAGCTGCGCATCGCATGGCGGAGATCCTGGCGCGCCAGATTGGTGCGACCGTGGAAGGGATTATCGTTGATCCCAATCCGCATCCTTACCAGCTTGCCGGATACCGCTATTTTGCGGGTGGGCATCCTCTGCCCAATGAAGAATCAGTGCGCGGAGCCGAGGCGATTTTGAAAACGCTGGGCGCGCTGAATCCGCAGTCGCTCGCTATCTTCCTGATCAGTGGCGGCGGGTCGGCGGCAGTGGAGAAACCGGTCGACTCGGAAATCACGCTGCCTGATCTGGTCGCGACCTACAGGGCGCTGGTGAATTCCGGAGCGCCAATCGCGCAGATCAACGCCATACGCAAACATCTTTCAGCAGTGAAAGGCGGACGCATGGCCCTGGCTGCCAATGGCGCGCAGCACGTTTCCATCATGGTTTCAGACGTACCGGAGAACGCTCTGGATTCGCTTTCCTCCGGGCCAACCATGCCCGACGCCAGCACCGTGGAGGATTGTTACCGCATTGCGCATGAGCACAACATGCTGCCGGATTTTCCTGCGTCGGTGCGTGAGCTGTTTGAACGGCGCGCGCTGGATGAAACCCCCAAGCAGGACGACGCGGCATTTGTCCGCTCACGCTGGTGGAAGGTCTTATCGAATGAGACGGCGGAAAAAGCTGCGGCCGCAGCGGCGGCCAGGCATGGCTTTGCGGTGGAGATCGACCATAACTGTGACGACTGGGATTACGCGCGGGCGGCAGATTATCTGCTGGATCGGCTGCGGCAGTTAAGAAAAGGCGTGGCTAAGGTCTGCATCATTTTCGGCGGCGAGGTCACGGTAAAAGTTCCATCGAACGCAGGCGCGGGCGGACGCAACCAGCACTTTGCCCTTTACTGCGCGCAGAAAATCGCCGGAGAAAACATTGCCGTGCTGAGCGCAGGAACTGACGGCATTGACGGCAACAGCCCGGCGGCGGGCGCT
>DASXJO010000516.1:0-6054 GCA_036497385.1 Candidatus Angelobacter sp.
TAGCAGGCCCTATTTTCACTA
Source organism: Candidatus Angelobacter sp. (assembly GCA_036497385.1). Taxonomy (GTDB): domain Bacteria; phylum Acidobacteriota; class Terriglobia; order Terriglobales; family Acidobacteriaceae; genus Angelobacter. The sequence continues at coordinate 22 of DASXJO010000516.1, forward strand.
AGGGCATTTGCAGCAACTATTGTCAGTAGAACCCTGCATTCATTCGCAGTTCAATTGCTCAGAGCACGCGCATTTGCGCCCACTCCAAGGGAGAGACTGGTGAGAGTTGCCGTTGCCGCCTTGCTATTGGCGGTTTTAGGATTGCCGTTAGGATCATCGGCCTTTGCCCTGATCAAAGATGGAAGCGGCCGGCCTGCGCCCGCGTCAACTCCGGCTTCCGCTTCAGCGCCTGCTTCGACTCCGGCTCCGACTTCGAGTGCGAATGCGGCTTCGTCGACGGCTTCGTCGAATGCGACTTCGACAAAAAAATCTTCGCCCGCATCTGCTCCGCCTACTGCAAATGCCCTGGTAGCCGCCACCCTGCCCAATGCCTCGCCGATGTCCGCCAGTGACGTAGCGCTCGCGCTGACTGAAATACCGTCTGCGTCAACAGGGGCCACTGAACTAAAACCTGCGGATCCTTCGCCCACTGGAACTCTTGCGTCCGCCACGACTCTTTCTCTCGCGCCCGCTGCTGCTGATCCTGCGCTGGGAAATGGCTTTCTTAGCAACAACAGCCTCGCCCCAATTCATGCACTGCTCGCGCCCCCAGCCGCATTCATCAAGCTCAAGACTCCGCCACGCGCGCACAGTTTCTTTGACGCCCGCAATACGCTCGGCTTCGCCACTCTGGGAGCATCGCTCACCGCGGACGCTCTCTCCACGCAAAAAGGACTCGCCTATCCTGGCTTTGTGGAAATGAATCCCATCGCGCGCCCGTTTGTGCAGACACGCACCGGCGCAGCGGTTTACAACGCCGGCAGCTTCGGCCTTATGGCCGGATTAATGTACTGGGCGCACAAAACGGAGCACCACAAACTGGAGCGCATTCTTCCCTTCGCCCTCGGCGGCTGGGAAGGCCTGTTAAGCGCACGGAATTATCGCGTAATCGCCAATCGGCCAAGATAAGTCCTCGGCCCCTCGCCGCCTTCGTCTCAATTCAGGGCAGAAATCTGACCGTCACAAAAGTTTCTACGTCCGTTGGCTGGCCATTCAGCAAGAAAGGCTGGTAATCCCATTTGTTCACGGCGTCTATGGCGGCCTGGATCAATATTGGATGGCCGCTCTTTTGTTTCACTTTGGCAACATGCCCTTGTTTGTCAATTAAGATGTGCAGCACCACATCGCCCTGAATGCGCGCGATTTTTGCCATCTGGGGATATTGCGGCTCTACTCTTCCCGTCAATCTGCTTTCCGCCACCTTGGGGTCAATCAACGGCTTGCCAAATTCGCCGACAGACGCCGATCCGATATCAACGTTATTCGATGGCGCGGTGGAATTTACAGGCAGCGGCGCTGCTTCTCCCAGTTTCACTATCGGAGAACTTGGGTGGGCAAAATTGAACAGCAGGGCCACTGAGGTATCGATATCTACCGGCGCTCCGTGGAGAAGATAAGGCCGGTAGATCCATTGCTTCACCGCGTCCAGTGCAGTCTGCCGCAGGTGGGGATCTTGAATGTTCACCGACTTGCGCCCTGATAAATCTCTATCCACCACCATGGCATGCGTGACTTTTCCGGACTTATCGATGGTAAATGCGATCACAATTTGCCCGGAAGTGTTCATGCTCATTACCTCGTCGCCAAAAACCGGCATGACTTTCTTGAGCAAAAAAGCATTCGCAACATTTTGATTCACCACAATGTTGGACCCGCGAACCTGCTGCTGTGCGCTGATTGTCGATGTCAGAAGAAGAAATAGGACTGCCGCGGCAGGAAATTGTTGTGGGAACATAGGTCGCTATGCTGAAGCATTGAAGCGACAACTGTCAATATCGATTCATCAGATGGTATAGCCGCCTTCGTAAAGTATCCGGGAATAAAAACCAGCACTGCTTGGTTCTTTCAGTACTTCTCAACTCCTCAACGCGGGGCCGCCCCCATCATGCGGCCCTCTTATCTTTTCTCACTCAAAGCAGATCAATGTTATCAGTGTGGATCAGTGGTGAGCAATTCAGCTGTTCGGCGATGCCAGCTCTTGCCGCTCACGATAGAATGATGTCGCTCGCTCGAATCCACGCCACGGAAACCGGGAAGGGATGAATGGCTGAGGAAACTGCTCCAAAATCACAGTTGCGCCGCGCCATGGGCTTCTGGGACGTGTTGCTCTTCAACATTGCCGCCGTGCTGGGTCCGCGCTGGATTGCCGCCGCCGCGCACAACGGCAGTTCGTCCATCAGCTTGTGGGTGCTGGCCGCTGTGTTCTTTTTCCTGCCCACGGCGCTGATCATTATTGAGCTTTCCACACGCTATCCGGCGGAAGGCGGGCTGTATGTGTGGAGCAAAGAGGCGTTTGGCGATTTCCACGGCTTTGTGGCCGGATGGGCGTACTGGATTTATACGTTCTTTTATTTTCCCGGACTGCTGACCGCTAGCGTGGCCATGTCGGTTTATATTGGCGGGCCAAAGTACGCATGGCTGGCGGGCAGCCCCAAATATTTGCTGTGGGCATCGTTGGGATTGCTGGCCATTGCGGTCCTCTTCAACATCGTTGGTCTCGATATCGGTAAGTGGCTCCAGAATGCTGGTGGCGTTTCCACTTACGTTCCGCTGGTGATGCTGGTGGGCATTGGAACTTACTTGGCAATGCATCGCGGAAGCGCGACGCAGTTTTCCTGGCCGCGGCTCTGGCCGGAGTGGCCGCCGGATATCGACAAGCTGAATTTCTGGTCGAGCATTGCGTTTGCTTTTACCGGCATGGAGCTGGTGTGCGCCATGAGTGAAGAAATCCGCGAGCCGCACAAAACTTTTCCGCGCGCCATCTATGCTTCCACCGGACTGATCGCCGTGATCTACGTTCTGGGCACCATGGCGCTGCTGTGGCTTTTGCCGGCGGAGCAGATTGATCCGCGCAACGGAGTCTTTGGCGGCATCAGCTTTGGCTCGGCCGCGCTGGGCATTGCGTGGTTTGGAATGTTGGCGGCTTTGCTGGTAACGGTCGGCAATGCCGGAGGCGTAGGCGCAACGGTTGCCGGCGTAGCGCGCGTGCCATTTGTTGCCGGCATCGATCACTACCTGCCTGCGTATTTCGGCAAGATCCACCCAAAGTGGAAAACGCCGTATATTTCCATCCTGATTCAAGCCGTGATCTCGGCGGCGATCCTGGTGCTTTCACAGATCAACGCCACGGTGATTGGCGCGTATCAATTTCTGGTTTCGATGTCAGTGATTCTCTACTTCATTCCCTTTCTTTATATGTACGCCGCGGCCATCAAGCTGGCGCATCGGCCCGACCGCGCGGACGGACAAGCCGTGTTGGTCCCGGGCGGCATGCCGGGCATTTGGATTGCCGGATCGCTCGCGTTTCTGATTACCGCGGGCTCGATGATTCTGGCGGCCATTCCGCCGGGAGGAGAGAACAAAGCTCTATTCGAAGCCAAGCTTGTTGGCTGTACCGCCGCGTTCGTCGGGACTGGACTGCTGCTTTATTGGCGGGGCGCAAGAAAGAAACGCGCTGCTGGTCTGTAAAGCTTTCCATGCAGTCTACGGATGTTGCACCGTTTCCGCGGCCAAAGAAGTTTTCCATGATGAGCAATCGAATCGTTGCGCAATCGATCTATTAAATAATGGCTTCAGATCAAGCGTTTGTCCATAAAACCAGGTGGAAGCGCCGACCACTCGATAGTCAGGAGAAAAGTCAGATGAGTAATAAGTGAGGTCTTCCAGTTGGAGCACGTCAAACGATTGGAACCCAGTCTCAGTGTATGGCATCTGCTGAAATGCGTTTGCAGTAATCTGGTACTCGGCTTTGTTCCTGATGGCCGCCGCATTGCTGCGCCACACGTCAGCGCCAATCTTTTCACACTGGTTGTGAAGAACCGACATCAGTTGCGGATTTTTAAGATCATCCTCGGCGAGAATGAACAAGCGATGAATCTTGCCGCCGCTATCAACAAACCTTCGATTGGCGCGCGTATAGTCATTGAAAGTGTCGGTGGTCCAGTATTGCCAGTAGTGGTCCACGACCCAGACTTCAATCACGCGATGCGGATTGCGTCCGAGTATGTCAGCATAGCCATCCAGCAGTCGCGTCAGCTCCTGAAGGGTACGTCCGCTCTGGACCACGTGCACCGGCTCTTTGGGACCCTGCTTTACCAACACCCAGGCTTCAGAGATGTGATGTGAAAGCTCGAGTTTCCACGCTTCCGAATGGCGATTCCAGCACCACAACGGCATGAAGATCAACGCAAATATCAGTACAAGTGGGATGGAGATCTTCATCCAACGCGGGAAGAGCCACACTGGCAAATGAGGTGGCTCCGGCGGAAGAGCAGGCGTTATGGAGGGTTTTGAGTCGGCGGTTAAGGCTTTTTTAGAGCGGGTCTTAGCAGGCTGACCATTCAAGCCCTTGTCTTCGGATTGAAAAACCTGCACATCCAGAATGTTGCCAAATAGTTTGATTATTATCCGTTTGATCCGTTCTTTGAGGATGACGAGGGCAAAGATGACCACCACGACCAGGGCCACAGTAATAATCAGGAGGCGTATTACGTTCGTATCCATGCGCTGATTTCCCTCCGACGTTCCAGTCCAGGAAACCTGCCAACAGATGGGCCGGGACTAAGGCCCTGCTGGATGGTGACACGGAAAGGCAAAACGTTTCATGCGCCGGACAGGTGTCATGGATAATCGTGTGTGCCGAAGGGTAGGTTTTGTGGTGTTAAGCCACACTGGATGCGCTTACTTGTTACAATCTGTGCGCATGCCAACCGTGCCCCGCTACCGTATCGATTCTATTTCTATAGCCACGAGCCAACGAACCGCCGCACGTACGTAGATCGCGACGATCTCTCAGCCAAGTTCTGGCTTGATCCTGTTGCATTGGCCCGAAGTTTTGGCTTTAATGCGGGGGAATTAGGCCTATTGTATGGCATCATAGTGGAACACCAGCAGCAGCTTCTGGAGGCTTCGGCATGGGTATTTTGGCACTCGGCGCGGATGAAAGAGTAGCGAAGTTTCATTCACCGAATCCGTCCTAAGTGTGGCCCTGAAGGACGGACCATTACCGTGCCTCTCACCTGGTATCCCAGGCTGCTGGATGCCACACCTGAGCAAAGAATGAACTGGAAAATTGCCGGCGGTGGATACGGCATTCACTGGCCGGACCTTGACGAAGACCTCAGCACGGAAGGGCTTCTGCGCGGCGCGCCTGCTCGCCCTAAAGCGAAGTAATCCACTCTCGCAGAATCTCTCCAGATCAGCTCTAATTTCCTACGAACTTTTTGCTTCCGTTAACGTATACCCCTTTCAGATCGTCAATACATGTGTGCCTGCTCAAGGGCGGCCAGCAGAAGGTGGGAATCCTATGGGAAATTTCAGCTCGCAACTTCGGCAAGTGCTGCGCCGGCTGGTCCGCACGCCCATGTTTACCGCGATCACGTTGATCACTCTTGCCGCCGGCGTGGGTGCAAACACGGTTGTGTTCAGCGTGCTTGAAGGTATTCTGCTGAAGCCGCTGCCGTATCCCCAGTCGGAGCAGTTAGTGGTTATCACGCATAAAGCGCCGGGAATCGGCGGGGCCGGGGATTTCCCGGGCGCACCTTCCAACTATTTCATCTATCGGGACCAGAACAGCACCCTGCAGGACATCGCGATGATGACTGGCGATTCCGCCAGCGTGACGGGCATCGGAGAACCGGAGCAGGTGCGGGCGCAGCGCGTCACGGACGGCATGACGTCCATTCTTGGAGCCGCGCCGATACTGGGCCGCAGTTTTTCGCGCCAGGACGACCTGCCCAACAGCCCTGCAACCGTGGTGCTGATGTATGGCTACTGGCAACGCAAATTCGGCGGCGATCGCGGGATTGTGGGGCAGGAACTCAAGGTGGACGGCAAGGCGATGCAGATCATCGGAGTCATGCCGAAAGATTTCCACTTTTTGGACCAGGAAGACCCAGCGCTGCTGATTCCATTCCAGTGGGATCGCGGCAAAATCTTTCTGGGGAACTTCAGCTACTTCACCATTGCACGGCTTAAACCCGGCGCAACTATTGA
>DASXJO010000517.1:0-3020 GCA_036497385.1 Candidatus Angelobacter sp.
GCCTACGATCTTGATTTGATTGAGCATCGCTGTGACGCGATTGTCTGCTACTGGGACCAGTACGCCGGACGCGGCGCGGGTACGCAAGGCGAGTTGACCTTCGCGCATCGCATGGGCATTCCCGTTTATTTGATCTGTGGGGTGCCGGTGGAGCATATCAGCGGATGGCTGCTGGGCTGCGCCACAGAAATTTTTACGAGCTTTGAACAATTCAATGAATTTATGCAGCGCAAGCCAGCGGCAATCGGGGCCGGGTAAGGGCGCGGGCAACAGGTACTTTTGCGACGTGCGAAAATCACGGCGTAGAGACGTAGCACGCTACGTCTCATGGATTAAGCACCAAAGATTTGTGGGTAGCAGACGTGGCATGCGTCTTATGGTAGCTAGGAGCTATTTCTAATGAATCCAATGCGGGGAAATCTGGGCTGGATTGAAGTAATCTGTGGGCCAATGTTCAGCGGCAAGAGTGAAGAGTTGATCCGTCGGCTGCGCCGCGCGGAAATCGCGCGCCAGCGCGTGCAAATTTTCAAGCCCATTATCGACCAACGCTATGCCAGTGACCAGATTGTCTCGCATGATGACGGCCGCATTCACGCCGAAGCCGTCAGCAATGCCATGGAAGTCCAGGCCAAGCTCGACGTGCGGACAGAAGTCATCGGCATTGATGAAGCGCAGTTTCTCGGCGAAGCCATGATCGACTTCGTCGTCCGCCTGGCCGATATGGGCAAGCGCATTGTTATCGCCGGGCTCGATACCGATTATCTTGGCCGCCCCTTCCATCCCATGCCTGAGCTGCTGGCCGTGGCCGACGAGATCACCAAGACGCTTTCCATCTGCATGCAATGCGGCAATCCGGCCAAACACACGCAACGGCTGATTGCCAATGAAGACCTGATTGTCGTGGGCGCGGCGGGAATGTATGAAGCCCGCTGCCGCCGTTGCTTTGAGCCCGACCTTGCCGCTCTTGAAACCACCAGGAAAAAGCAAATGGAACTGGTAACTGCGGTCGGCAGAAGCAATTAGTGGCAATGGCCGTCACGCTGCCTGCCGAACAAAATCGCTGCGCAGTCGTTTGGTTCCCTTGGCTCCAAAATCGATGACCAGATTTCGTCCGCTCAGTTCAAGCACCGTTCCAGCGCCAAACCGCTTATGCTTTACCCGGTCACCAATGGAAAAAACCGTTTCCTTCTCTGCTTCTTGCTTGATCTCGCGCAGGAATTCAGGCTTGGGCGAGCTCACGCCGTTTAAAGCGGAGATATCTGCCGGAGCTGTAGCTTCTGGCTTTGCCTGGAAGCGGCCTTCGGCTTTTGCTCTACAGTTATCGCAGCGGCCGCAATCATGGCCCGCATCTTCGGCGAAGTAGCTGCGCAGAAAAACCAGCCGGCAGCTTGTGCTCTCCGCATACCGCATCACCAACTGGAGCTTCTCGCGATCGCTGCTATGGCGCCGCTCATATTCGGTCAGAAAAGCATCGAACTCCTGCGAACTCTGAAAATCGCGCAATTTGCGGATTGCTCCGCGTCGCCGCTCAACAATTCGGGCGCTCTCAAGTTGCGCGACGACGACCTTAACGCGTCGTTCCGGCAGCTCTGTTGCCGTGACCAGATCTGCAACTTTGGTCGTGGCCCGTTCAGCTTGTCCGGCAAACTCCGTCAGGGTCTCGTATATCTTGAGTGAGTGTTCGCGCCTCGGATACTTCCCGCCCAGAAAAAAACCCTGTATGCGGCGGTCCTCCAGCCGGTACATCAGGACACATCGCGCAGGTTTCCCATCGCGACCTGCCCGCCCTGCCTCCTGGTAATAAGTTTCCAGCGAATCGGGAAAGTTGTAATGGATCACAAAGCGGATGTCCGGCTTGTCAATGCCAAGGCCAAATGCCCGGGTTGCCACCATTACCTTGAACTCGCCATTCATGAACTGCTCATGGCAGCGCTCACGATCTTTCTTTGTGAGCCTGGCGTGATAGCGGCCAACGTTCAGGCCTTCATCTTTGAACCATGTATATAGCTCGTTGGCGGTGCGCACCGTGGCCGTATAAATGATGCCGCTCCCTTCGGTTTCCTGCATGATCTCTCGCAGCCTTGCCCGCTTGGCGTCACCGTTCACCGTCCGGAACACTTTAAAAATCAGGTTCTCTCGCTCGATGCCTGTATTCACAACCACAGGCTTCACCAGCCCCAGCTGCCGTATGATGTCCTCACTCACCCCTGGCGTGGCCGTGGCTGTCAGGGCAAGGATAGGCGGCCTTCCAAACGCCTGCGTGGCATCTCGCAACGTGAGATACGCAGGACGAAAGTCATGGCCCCACTGCGAAATGCAATGCGCTTCATCCACCACAAACAGTGAGACGCCTGCCGCGGCAATCTGCTCGCGTTGTTCGTGGTTCTCCAGCCGCTCCGGTGTCGTATAGATAAGCTCATGGCCGCCTTGCTCAATGGTTTCGATAGTTTCATGTTCTTCGGAGCGCGTGAGAGTGGAATCCAGCTTGGCAGCCGCCATCTCTGCTTCTTCTGCTTTCTCCGTCTGGTCCTTCATGAGCGCAATCAGCGGTGACACCACCACAGTCGGGCTCGGCAGCACGATGGACGGAAGCTGATAGGTGAGGGATTTCCCGCTGCCGGTCGGCATGATGCCGAGCACGTCCCGGCCCGCCAAAACAGCTTCAATGATTTCCTGTTGCCCCGGACGGAAATGCGCCACGCCAAAACGCCGCGCTTCCCGGCGAAGCCGCGACCAGTCTGGATTGCCGGCTGATTTCAGCCGGCGTTTATGTCCGCCGGCTTTTGAGCTTGATGATTTATGCACGCGAGAGATAAACATTGGGTGCGGGGCTTATTCTTGGAGTTGTCCAGCGCGCTTTTTGGTTTGTAGCCTTCCCGATCTGACTTATTCCGATCAGGTACTCCCAAATATTTTTGCCTATGTCATACGTCGAACTGACTGGCAAATGCCATAGGTTTACGATTTAGTTAATTTCCGGGGGCCGGATCCAATTCCAATCCGGCATTTACTAATTCAAA
>DASXJO010000518.1:0-2608 GCA_036497385.1 Candidatus Angelobacter sp.
CAAAACAAAAAGGCGGCCGAAGCCGCCTTTATGAGAAAACTGTTGGGACTAGAGAGCGCGAACGTTCTCTGCCTGCCAGCCTTTCTTTCCTTTGGTCACAGTGAATTCAACCGCCTGGCCATCTTGCAGGCTGCGGTATCCGTCAGACTGGATAGCGGAGAAATGCACAAAAACGTCTTCTCCGTTTTGGCGTGAGATAAAACCAAATCCTTTTGCGGCGTTGAACCACTTAACTGTTCCTTGTTCCATTTTGCTTTTTTCCTAATTTATTGATTTTTTTGACGCTGGAAAGATTTATCGAGTTTCAGCAGGCAGCAGAGGCTTCTTGCAGAACATTCAACAATTCTATTTCTAACGCGACTCTAAGGTATCATACCGTGCAGCAATTTGCATCACCTTAGTTTTAGCCCTCACAATCCTGTTTTTCAGCCTGATTATAAAGGAGTAAGGCCCTTCAGACCGACCTTCTCCTGTTCGGGCTCAGTTACGGAATTTGCTGGCTACTTAACCCGGCGAGCGTACAATCCCTGAAAGGATCAATTTTGCGAGAATTGCCGCCGACTCCTGTAACCGGCCCCACATTGGTGTATAAACGCGCCAAAAGCGGCGATGCCAGTTTCTTCTGCTCGCGTTGCGGGCTGGATTTTGCCACTACCGATCCGCTGGAAGCTTTCCAGGGCTTTGCCCAGCATCAACATGGGTGCGCTTCCGTGCGTAAGAAACCTCGCAGGACTCAGGCTGCCAGTTAGTTGGGTTGAGAGCACGGGACTTTGCTGTCAGTCTCGCGGGATGGCTAATGATCCTTTGCGGCCTTCGCGTCCTCTGCGGTGACGCCAGTTACGATCACCGACAACCCGCTCTGAATCGCTCTGGCTCTCCCGCTCATCTAATGTTTTGACCGATCTCCGCCATCTGCTAAGGTAGATGGTAGGCCTTGGGCCAATGATCTTTGACAACAGGACTGGCCACAGTCCTTTCCGTAACATATAGGTCCCGTTTGCGTGGTTTGGCGTGAATGGGCAAAATGGGGGCGTCACGGCTTCGACGGAAATGCTTGCGGCCAAGAGGCATACCGGGGCGCATTCTCCCGTAAATGGTGCAAAAACAATAATTGCCAACTCTAACCAGTTTGCATACGCAGCTTAATTAAATAAGTTGCCGCTCTACACGGCTTTGTCTACGGGCTGTGCAAGGGCGTCACACAGTGGGCTGGTCTTCTTTGCTAAGCCAGGGCGGGGAGACGAGACATTCGGGCTAGCGTTTTGCGTTTCTTGTCCGTTCTAAGCGCAACACGCGAATCTGGCGGGGTAATTCCCGTCGGGTGAACTGGACTAAGTATGTAGGCTCTTGACCAGTGACGTTTTAGGACGTGGGTTCAACTCCCACCGCCTCCACCATATTTTTTATCCCGAGCGCAGCGAGGGATCGCTATTCTTTTCTACACTCCAATATTATCGCCATGCCATCCCGGATTCACTATTTCGAGGCTTGCTGACGGTAAGTAGTCAGGGGCCAAGGCCCCGCTGCTGTATCGCGTGAGCTAACATAATGCCTTGAAGTCAGCTATTGGCAGGCCTAAGATTTCATTATGGATGGAGAGTATCCTACGAATGGGCTGAGTTGCGCAAAATACAACGGCGTATGCTCAAAGCTTTTCTGGGCGGAATCGCAGTACTGTTTCTCGTACCGCTCGCCAACCGCGTTCCATTGATGGGATTTGCTGTTTTCGGCGTTTGGGCAATTATCGTATACACGCTTTTATTGGTAACGCAAAGTACATGTTGGTCCTGCCCCAGATGCGGTAAGCCATTTCACACTCGCATAAGCCGTTTGAGAAGGTGGGGCAATCCCTTTGCGCGCCGGTGCATCAATTGCGGGTTGCCGAGATGGATCCAGTCAGACCCTGACCCAATACTCAAGCAAGAACTCTCCCCTTCAGAATCGATGTCACATTTAAGCTCGCCGATATACAACATCCCAGCATCTTCAACAAATAACGCGCTCAGTTGTACGCGAGGGATTTGCCTGATCCGGGTCATCCGTGTTAATCAGCGGTAAGGTTTTGTTCGTGTCCTAGTCTTCGTCCTTGTACTCCTGCGGCACATCGTCTTCAGGAAATTGCCGCGTCCGCACTTCGCCCTGATCGGCATCGCGGGCGTTCTCTACGCCGCTAACCGCTTCGGCTTCCATGTACTGGCCTTCTTCCATCAATTCTTCCACGCTTTCAGAATCGTCATAGCTTTGGCGTGAGAGTCCTTGCGTATCGCCGGACTGTCCGCCGGACTCCGCGCCCACACCTCTGCGTCCTCTGGGAGTAACGGGATTGATGACTTCCGCGCGCCCGCGCGTGGCTTTTCTGGCAACAGCTTTCTTCTTGGCAACGGTTCTCTTCTTGGCGACTGTTTTTTTCTTATCGACGGATTTCTTCTTGACGGCTGATTTCTTCTTTGCCGCAGATTGCTTGTGCGCCACAGATTTCCCGGCAGCAGCCTTCTTCATGGGCTTCTTCTTCGCCGCCACCTTCTTGTTGGCTGCTGATTTTTTCTGGGTTGGTTTTTTCTTGCCTAAAGTTTTCTTTTTCCGTGCTGCTTGATTCCTAGCCATGGGG
>DASXJO010000519.1:0-3329 GCA_036497385.1 Candidatus Angelobacter sp.
TGGCAAACCCCTGCGATTCCGCTGTCAGTTCATAATTTCCCGGCGGCACATTAGGCAGGATGTAGAAGCCCACGTTGTTTGAGGTCGTTTTATAAGTCTGGTTGGTATCCACGTTGCGCAGCGCGACCGCCGCTTTGGCGATCACGCTTCCTGTCTGGTCGCGGACTGAGCCGTTGAGTTGGGCCTCTGCGGAGCTGCTCTGTGCAGAAGCGGAGTTGCACGAGAGAAAAAGAACAAGAGTGAACATGACAAACGCGAAACCACGTTTCATATGTCCTCCAGCGGGGAGCGGGGGCTTACGAACGTTAGTTCTAACTCGCGCCTGACGAGAGCAGGCAGCAAGCACGATTCGGGCACCCATCCCTGAGCGGGCCATTGTCTAACAAGCAAAACAAATGTCAAGGATTTAATTTTTATATCAAAGTAGTTTGTCTCGGAAGGCGAGATAGCTAGCGAGGTGTCGCGTCAAGGAGGAAAAATTCCCAAAAAAGGAAAACGGGGCTCGCTGCACGATTGCGGCTGCGTCCCCGCTTCTTTTTTTAAGGCGTCAGGGCGCCGGCGCGGGCGTGTTCGTTGCCACCAGCGTTGGCCGGTCGTAAAGCTGAATGCGCATGGTTACCTGCTTGCGTTTATCGAACGTTGCCTTGTCCACGGGAAAAGAAAAGATCGCAGTGCCATTGAATGAGGTCTTGGTGGGAATCTTCAGGTCTTCTTTCAGCCAGTCGGCTTTGGCCTCGCCAAGAGTAGGGAAAGCCTCGATGTAACGCGGCGCATCCACTGCAGGAGCGGCACCGTCACTGAATTTCTTTCCGTCCGGGGCTTCCACCTCTGCGTTGATTTGCTTGATCCAAAGCGGGCCTTCAACCTGGTTATCCAGCTTGATTTGGATAGCCACCATGGTATTGCCTTCCTGCGCGGCGGAAACCACTTTGGTGATGGCCAGCGCGGCGCTCGGCTTGGTCCGGTTTGAGAGCGCCACCACGGCCACCAGAATCCCTACCACTACCGCAGCTATTACCAGCGGCACAATGGGCGGCAGCGTCCACTTGGCGCTGTCCATCTCTTCTGTGATGGGAATGTGCCCGCGGTCCGGTGCTTCGGCGGGCTTGGCTTTCACGGGCACCTGGGCGTTTGGCGGATTGCTTGGAGGCGGCGGTGTGGGCTTGGTATCGTCAGGCATAGAGTTGCTCCGGAAACAGGATACTCTTGTGAGATGCTGAAATCATGACCGGCGAAAATGTCCTGGGATTGGAGACAAAGCCTACTGGGTTGAACTCGTAAGGTTATTTCAGTGTCCGGGCAAGCCCGGAGTTGTCTGGATGAGAGTCGCCACTAGGACGGGGACAGAAGCCCCAACCCACACCGCTTTGAATTCATTTTCAGCTTTCCATGCGATAGAGAATACGCCCGACGATCCGACGAAAAGCACAAGAAAGCCAAGATAAATAGGCCAGTTGAGATGAGGCAGAGGGTCTCCCGCCGCCACGAGCTTGAAAAATCTAAGGATTTCCGGAAGTAGAGAGCCAAAAGCGCCCCACCAGAAACACGCTTGCCTTGTCATGATTATTTGTTCGTGAGGAACTCTATGGCGCTCTTTATTTCGGGACCGCCTAACACCAAAGCGAGTTCGATGATCGCCCAGGTTATAAACGGAATAGCCAAAAAGCGCCGGTCTGAAGCCAGCGTGAGGAAATGCTGCCATCCGGAGGATCCCCCGGTAGGCTTCAAAGTACCACCGCTCATAGACTTTGTATGCATCGTATGTCTCATTGTAGCTTGATTAATCAAGTCTTCCAAATCAATTCAGCTCCGCCAGCACCGGCCTGCCCCGCCTTACGATCTTTGCGAACTCCGCCACCGGCAGCGTATTCAGCACATCCTGCTTGGTCAGCCATGCGCGGCGAAGCTGCAAAATGCCATAGCGGATCTTTTCCATATGCGACGTGTGGTGCGCGTCAGTATTAATGATGAATTTCACACCTTTGGCTTTTGCCATACGCAGATGCTGGTCGCGCAAATCGAGCCGGTCAGGATACGCGTTTTGCTCCATGGCCACACCAGCTTTGGCGGCCGCCGCAAACACTTTGTCGTAGTCATAGGTAAAGCCGTCCCGCCGCAGCAGCATGCGGCCTGTGGGATGGCCCATCAATGAAGTGTTCGGATTTTCGATCACGCGCAGCAGGCGGTCGGTCATCTGTGCCGGTTCCTGATTGAAATGGGAATGCACACTGGCAATCACAATATCCATCTGCTCCAGCACTGAGTCGGAAAGATCAAGTTCGCCATCGGCCAGTATGTCCACTTCAATACCGGCAAAGATCGTGATGCCGTCTATCGCCTTAGAAGCTGTGCGTATCTTCTTGATGTGCTCTTCGGCGCGTTTATCGTCTAATCCATTGGCGAAGGCCAGGTTCTTTGAGTGATCGGTGATGGCCATATATTTGTAGCCGTGCTCGCGTGCCGCCAGCGCCATCTCTTCAATGGTGCATTTGCCGTCGGTCTCGACGGTATGCATGTGCACGTCACCCTGGATATCAGCCTGCGTAATCAAATCCGGCAGCTTGTTTTCCGCCGCGGCCTGTATTTCGCCGCAATCTTCGCGCAGCTCCGGCGGAATAAACTTCAGCCCCAGCGTCTTGTAGATTTCTTCTTCAGTCTTTCCGGCCACGCGCTTGTTGTCTTCCACACGCACCAGGCCGTATTCATTGAGCGTGTAGCCCTGCTTGATGGCGCGCTGGCGCAGTTGCACGTTGTGATTCTTGGAGCCGGTAAAGTATTGCATCGCGGCGCCAAAAGAATCCGGCGGAAGCAGCCGCACATCCACCTGCATGCCGCTGCGCAGTTTGATACTGACCTTGTTCTCGCCCTTGGCCAGCACTTCAAGAATTCCGGGGAAATTCACAATGCGATCAATGACCGCGTTGCGATGCACATCCGTATCGCAGCATGTCCCTGTTACCAGCAGATCAAGATCGCCCACGGTTTCACGTCCACGACGCAGCGATCCCGCTGGCGTGACCTTTTCCACGCCGGGAAGCCCGGCCAAAAAATCTGCCATCTTTGTCGCGATCTCATCGGCAATGTTGAGCAGAAACCGTCCAGTCAATTGCTTGTAATTTTCAATCGACTTCAAAATCTTCTGTTCAGATTTCTCACTCAGCCGCGGCAGGGTGCGCAGCTTGCCTTCGCTTGCCAGCTTGGCCACGCCTTCCACATCGCAAATTTGGAACGCGTCCCAGATCAACGCGATTGTCTTGGGGCCCAGCCCGGAAATTTTGAGCAGCTCCAGCATGGATGGCCGGAACTTCTGCAGCATTTCTTCATGCATG
>DASXJO010000520.1:0-8672 GCA_036497385.1 Candidatus Angelobacter sp.
CGAATCAATAGCGAAATAGGACAATGGCCACGTCCGATAACAATTTACATTGTGGAAACATGTAACCAGCAGAGCTGGAAAGACTTACAAGCAGGCCTTCAGCAAATTGCAATCGGCTGAGTGCAATTCAACTGCGTATTATCAGACGTAAAGAAAACCGCCACGAACTTGGACATGTACCGCAACTTTTTCGCCATGCTCGTGTGGCACAGGCACTCCTGTCTGTGCCATGTTTAGAGTGCGCGCTAAGATGTGCGCCCCTGCTTCACGATTTTCTTTACCGCTTCCACAAGGTCATTTCCGGGTTCTGCCTCGTGAAAAAACGCGGGCGGGATCAGGTCGGGCGTGCCGTTGCGATAGAGTTCCAGGACCGGAACGCCACAGCATCAGCGATGAATCCTTTTTTCGAACTGACCCACTACCAGTATGTCGGCGGGTAAATGGCGTCAATTGGCGTTTGGCCGATGCGGCTATACGATGTACTCTGCTTGGGCCCTGTTCCCGCGCTTTCCCGGATAATCAGAAATATACGATGGTCGGGAACCGAACGCCGGACAGGGTTTATGCCATATTCAATTCGGTTTTTCTATTGCGATGCCAAGTCGATTTACTTGCTCCATTGTCACCTCGACCTGGACGGGACGAAGCGGGTCCTGGTCAAGCCAGGTTTTAAGCTCCTCTACGACCCTCTCCTCAATTCCTGCGTTCGCAAGAGCATCTCTTAGCCTGCTCCATGGTTCAGGCGCACGGGACTGCATCCCACCTGCGTCCCGGTCTTCTCGCGCGGCGCAGACGTGCGCGGAATAAAGCGTGACATTCTCTTTGTTGTGCGCGAAAAGGTTCAGCCACATTGAATAGAAAGATGCCGCAAGATAGCATTATGTTGCAGCAGTAAGCTGAAAGCGCAAAACGTGCTATGGCAACAAAAGTGAAAGCCCAAATTACCGCGCGCAAGCTGAGGCTCTTTTGATGAAACAACGATTTTTTACCCACGAGGAAATCCCGGAAGATGGGGTCTATTACGTTTACCACACAGCCCACCGCCTTATACGCTCGATTGTGCTTAGGCAAGGAGACAGGTTCCCCAGGTGCTCACAGTGCTCGGACCAAGTGAGTTTCGAACTCATGCTTCCCGTCTCATCCAGTCACCAGTACGAACCGGTGCATATATTCGAGCTTCCGCTGGAAGAAGGCAATGAGGCTGCGAACGCGGCCACGGCTGAGTAAGAATGGAGCAATAGGCAAACTCCCAGCCATCGTTGGTTTGCATGTTCTTGACTTCGCACGGCGTTCTTCCCTAAGCTAAAAGTTCAATGAAGTTTGCACGATCAACTCTGATGGTTGTTATCGCCATGGCTCTTGCCTGTTATGGCTTTGACTGCCCTGTGACTTCGACCTCCGATGAGGAGATGCAGTGCTGTGACACCATGGCTTGCTCCTCTCCGGGCCACCAGCACAGCGATGATTGCTGCAAGACCATGCCGTCCACGCACTCCCCGTTCGTAAAAACATACTCATCACAAAATACCCACGTTGCGGTTGTGTTATTTGCCGTCCTGCCGGTTCCCAATGGTCAGGCGTTGGATTTCTTCTCTCAGAGCGTTCTTACAGCGCACGCAAACGCGCCACCTGTTTCTCCAGCACCAACTCAAGCACCTCTTCGTATCTGATCTGCCTTCCAGTCTGTCCCGATACACGGGGCCGCAGTGTGCTGCGGCACTCCTAATTTTTGCTGGAAGGAAAGTTTATGCGATTGCGCAACATTAAGGCCCATACCAGGCCTGCTTGGCTCTTTGCAGTTATGTTGCTGTGCTGGAGTTTGTCAGGAAGAACTCAAGGCCCGGCTCCGGAAACTGCACCTCCGCTCTTTCCAGGCGGAGGATTGGTTTCCTATAACTCAAGTTTTGTCACGCGCGGCTTGACCCCGCAGCTCAGCCTTTTAACAGCTCGTCCCACCTTCTCCCATGAAGGTGACTTCAACTTCACCTGGGGGTTCCATCCCGACTTGGATCTTGCGGTGGTGGTTCCCATCGTAACGAGCCAGTTCAATGCGGCTTCAATTTCGCTCCAAGGAACCGGGCTGGGCGATGCTATGGTTCTTGTAAAGTACCGTTTCTTTCGCCGGGATTCCCAACGAGGCACAACCCAAGCCTCTGTCACCGCCGGCCCCAAACTTCCCACCGGGCAAACAGGTCTGACAGGTGGAACTGGAAACCGCCTGCCTGCAGGCCTGCAACCCGGCTCAGGATCCACGGACTTTTTTATTGCAGCCAATTGGACGTACACCGGCCTGTTCAATCTCAGGAGGTTGGTTGCTGATGAAGACTTTCATTCACTGTTGCGCTCCACCGGAACGCAGGCAACGAACCTTGGCAGCGATGTGGAATCCCGCTTCTGGCTGTCCTATCGCCCGTACGAGGCGAAGGACGGATCACGGGAATGGTTTGTTGGTCCCGTTCTAACCTGGCTCTACTCTAGGGATGAGAGCGTTGCCGGAATTACCCAGCAGGGCAGCGGGACGAATGCGCTGCTGGCCGGAGCAACCACATACGTTGGACTTCGCCCGGGAATGCACGTTTGGTTCGGCATCGACTGGGACATTGCGCACTCGAGCGAAGCAATGTCAATGCCGATTCGACGTCATGTGAGTTTTGGCGTTACACAACAATTCAGGATGCACCTTTAATCGGAAGGAGGAGAAATGAATTCGAGAAAACTGGCCTTGTTGTTCGTGTTGGGAATTGCTTCCCTGGCCCAGGCGCAGATCCAGCATGTAGAGATGCGCGTGGAGGGAATGACTTGAAACTTTTGAGCCTACGGGGTGAAACAACACCTCGGACGCCAGTCTGGCGTTCAAACGGTTGATGTCAGTTTGATTGATGGAAAGGTCCAGATCACACCCAAAGAAGATGGACGCATTGATCCGGTCCAGCTTCTCAAGGCCACATACGATAGCGGTGTGAGCGTCGCGGAAATGGACCTGACAGCTCGGGGCAAGCTCGTGAAGGACTCTTCAGGCAACCTGGCTTTACAGGTGGGCCCGAATCAGTCATTCGTTCTGGCGCCTAATCAGCTGTCGCAAGGGCTTGAGTCTCTTGCGGGCAGCCAAACCGTGGTCACTGTTCGCGGTGAGTTGTACAAGAAACCTCCGGGAAAGAAGAACAAGAAAGCGGATCTTTCCGTTCCGCTCAAACTTGAAATCCTGGAAGTGCAGAAAAAGGAATAAATGCTGAAAAGATGGTTGTTTCTGTGCCTTAGCGTTGTTGCGCTCGCCGCATGCGGACAGCATTCGGCGAGCACTTCCCCAACGGTTCAAGCCGCAATCGCCGCGGGAGAAGTTGGTTCGCGCTTGCCTGATTTTTCGGTGAAGGACTTGCACGGGCTGGAAATCACTTCAGAAGAACTGCGCGGCAAGGTGGTACTGATCGATTTCTGGGCGACTTGGTGCGAGCCTTGCAAAAGGGAAATGCCAGGTTACCAGCAGTTGCTCAACCGTTATGGATCAAAGGGATTTGCCGTGCTCGGATTGAAATTCAACACGATGAAAGACACTGAAGCTCCAAAACGGTTTGCCCGGAGACTTGGTGTGCTCTATCCATTGGCTGTGGCTACGGAAGATGTACGGCAGAAGTTTGGCGGAATTGAAGGCCTGCCAACAACACTGATTTACGATCGCAAGGGCATTCTGCGGGAGAAGATCATAGGGTTTGAGTACACTGAGGTGGTGGAACGCTCAGTCAAGCCTCTTCTATAGCCAGAGTTTCGGCCCCTACTACTCTACTCGCAACTCATTAAGTTCTTAGGCTAATTGTGGGCGTCGCAAGCCAAATTAATATCCCGCGCGCCGCGCCAGCAAGGTCGATCCCATGTGATGGGGGCCGGTAGCTAGCTCAGAAGAAATGCTGGTAGCGGATCTCATTGAGGAGATCAGCATCATAAGCGAAGCGTAGAAGATATCTATGTCATCCTGAGCGATGCACGAGGGAGCAAAGCGACCGAGGGCGATGCACGAGGGAGCAAAGCGACCGAGGGCGAGTCGAAGGACCTATGTATTTAGTTCTAGATACCAATCAGCAGCAAGATCACTCCACGTGGGATTCATGTTCACGATCAATTGGATCTTTTTGATTCTGCGCCATCCCTTAAGTTGTTTCTCGCGGGCAATCGCCGCGTTCACATTCTTAAACTGTTCCCAGTAAATTAATCGATCGATTTTGTATTCGCTGGTAAAACCCTTCAATGCCTTCGTTTTGTGCTGAAAGACCCGCACACGCAGCTTGCTCGTGATGCCGATATAAAGAGTCTTGGACCTGTTTGTCATGATGTAAACGTAATACCACTTTTCTAAATACATAGGTCCTTCGGCTCGTCCTTAGTCGCCCTTGCTCCCTCGTACATCGCTCAGGATGACATTCAAGAGTTTAGTGAATACTCTATCGCCCATCATTCCTATAAACTCTTCCACCCTTCATCACGAACACCACTCTTCTTACTGCCGTGATGTCTTTGATCGGATCGCCATCCACGGCAATGATGTCAGCCTGCATCCCCGGCGCAATCGCGCCGATTTCGCTCTGCATGTTCAGTGACTCCGCCGCGCGCGCATTCGCGTCCACCATCGCCTGCATCGAATCTTCTCCCGCCTGCACGCGATAAACAAATTCTTCGGCATTGCGGCCGTGTGCGCCTGCTACCGCGTCCGTGCCAAAGACAATTTTCAAGTTCTTTGTCGCTAGCGCGTGCTTGAACATTTCGGCGATCACCGGGAGGACTTCCTGCATCTTGGCAAAGCCTTCTTCTGTATAACTGCCCACGCCGATGAACTTTTGTTTGTTGTCGAGATAGTTGTGGATCACCAGTCCGACCTGCGGATCGAAAAACGTCCCGTGCTGCGCCATTGCGTCCAGGTCTTCCTGCGTGGCGTAGGTGCCGTGTTCCACCTCGGTACAGCCGGCATTGGCTGCGGCACGCACCGCATCACGATACGCGTGGACCAGCGTTCTCAGGCCCTGTGCTTTAGCTTCAGAGCACGCGGCCTGAAGCTGCTCGTCGCTCAGGGTTCGTGTACCGCCCTGCCGAATGCTGCGCGAGGCGAAAATCTTTACCAGATCGGCGCCGTCGGCCTTGAGCTTGCGCACAGTGTCGTGAATCTGCTCCGGCGTGAGCTTTGGGTCTTCAATGGGCTCTAGCGAAGTCAGCAGCCGCGGTCCGGGCAGACCTCCACTTTGCAGCGCCGCGCGCAAGTCCTTGTCCTCGGGTGATCCCACGCTTTGAATTGTCGTAAAGCCGGCCATCAGCGTGGCGTAAGAATTTCCGGCGGCGGCCAGCGCAGCCTGATAAGGCGTCTCGCTCTTGTCTTCAATGCGTCCATTCGGACCAAAATGCCAGGTGATGTGATCGTGCAGGTCAATCCACCCCGGCATCACCGTCATATGCGAGAGGTCGTACGCGGCAGCTCCGGGAATACGCTGGTCTTTTGCGTTTGGCTCAACCCGCACGATCTTGCCGGCCTGCACCACGATCAACACATTGTGCAGCGTGTGGCCTTTGCCATCGAGCAATGTTCCAGCGTGGATCACCACGGTCTGCGGCTTTACGTTCTGCTGCCCGCCTGCAAGCAGCGCCGCCGCTAAAAAGAAGATAAAGAACCTGAGCAGTTTCATAGACCGGAGCATTGTATCAATCTGAAAAGCTCGTTCGTCGCCGGCTCGCTCAGGGGGCCAACTCGCAAAGTGACATCGCAAAGCAAACACAAGCGCCTACCCAATGCCACAAGGACAATACACCTCGGTTCATTGCTCCCGAAGTGCATAAAAGCCAGAATAAGCGCAATCACAAGGAGGCGCCATGAATCGTCTTTTAACCAAGTTCGTTTGTGCGCTTGTTTTGCTTGTATCCGTTTCTGCCGTGGGCCAGAATTTGCCCGCTCCGGAAATACAAAAAGGATTCACCGGCTTTGAAGAGTTTCAGGGAACGCTCAACTCTGATAGCAAGAACTTCAAGCTTGATTCAAACGCCGGCTACGACTTCAACAAGCATTTCGGCATTTTTGCGGGCATGCCGTTTTATTTTGCCAACACGCAGACCACCACTACGCAGGTCAACGGAACGGCGACCACCACAACTACGGACGTGACGAATAACGGCTTGGGCAATGCCTACTTTGGATTTGCCATGCGCGCGCCAAACAAGACTCTGGACTATAGCTCCACCGTGACGATGGCCGCGCCTACCGGCAGCACGTCCAAGGGCTTCAGCAGCGGACGCGCCAATGCTGACTGGGACAACCGCTTTGAGCACGCGTTCGACCGGTTCACTCCATTTATAGACGCGGGCCTGGCTAACGCTGTGCCCGATACAGGATTGAACACCAAGCCCTTCACCTCGCTGGGTCTCCTCACGCATTTGGAAGAAGGCGGAGAATTTGAATTGGTCAAGCATTTTTCCGTGGGTGGCTCCGGTTATGAAATTGTTCCGTTCGGCAACCAGAAGATCTTCAGCAAGATCGTGGGCAAAGGTCAGAGCGGGTCAGGCAAGGGCAAGAACAGCTTTGATCAATCGGCCGTGAGCAGCGGTTCCGGCCTGACGCGCGAGAACGGCTTCAACAGCTGGGTGGCTTTTGATCCCACGCCGTTATGGCGTGTGCAGCTTGGTTTTACCCGTAGCGCCACCTTCAACCTGAACAGCTTCGGTTTCAACTTGCGGATGAATCTAGGCAAGGCAGCGCGCCACCACAGCTCTTAGCTTGCTCGGGCGCGCGGCACGTAATTTCCATCTTCCAGGACCTGGCACGGCGCAACCTGCGGCGTGACCAGGGCCTCCCTGGGGATGATAAAAGTCTGCTCCAGCGCATACTGGCCGGACATGGCGGCGTGAGGAACGCCATCGGTATACACCATCCACGCGCTGCCCGGCGGGAAAACCAATTCCTGTTTCGGCGAATTCTTTTGGAAATCAGCGTTTTCCTTGAGCCAGTCATGCAGGTACAGCATGAACTCGTCATAGGGTGAGCGATCAGGAACCGGCAGGCCGATCTTGCTGGCCATGTGCGCCAGCGTGCGCCCCACTCCGCTGTTCGATGGCCCAATTCTTTTCTTCTGCATCAGCTTGGGCAGAAAATCATGAAACGGTTCGCCCACGTTCCATACGCGTCCGACCGATGGATTGATATTGGCAAATACCCGCAAAATGCGCGCTCCGTGCGTGGGCCGGGAAGGAAACGCATCAACATGCAGCAGATCGTTGCGCTTATGCAGTGAAAGATCGCGGCCTTGTTCTTCCAAGGGACGGAAGCTGGCAAAATCCAGCTTCATCTTGCCCGCATACGGCGCCAGAAATTGCGAGATAAATTTAGCTACTGAGGCAGAGAAGTCTCGCATGATAGCGTTCATGCGCTCGCGGTCAGGAGAATTGTCATCCACGCCTTTGAGCAAGTCTTTAGTGGGCCGATAGGAAATGTTTTTATGAAAGCGCGAGCCTGTCTGCTTTTGCGAGAGAAGAAATTCGCGATCAGCATCTGGAAAAACAAAAGGCACATGGCTGAAGAAGAGGACTTTACCGCGCTCCAGTTGGTCACAATGCCATGGAGCCTGTTTCAGACCGTAATTCGTTACGTCCAAGATGGCAGAACTGCCCGATGCATCCGTCATAAACATCCTTCAGTCATTCGCCTTGAAGAAATCATACGCGGTTCATTCCAGCTCCGCAAAATGACTGAAAGGAATGAGGCGCGAGCAGATGCCCGCGCCTCATGGCAGTTAGTCGCTCTTCTTGCATAGAGCGCCATCGGTAATTGAAGTCAGCAGCCCAGCGGAAGCGGTGATCTTCCGGCTGAAGCAGCCGCTGACAGAATCGTTGGAGAAAAAGTCCTGTGTGCTTTGCTGGCCCGTGCTGCCGGTAATGTTGAAGTTGGAATCAAAAAGCAGCGTATCGCTTGGGGTGACGGTATTGGAAACCACGCTAAATGAATCGTGCCCATCATCACCGTGCTGTACCGCCGCGCTCTGGAATTGCTGCCGGATCGTGGTGGTTTGCTGGCCTGAGCCGTCTGGATTCACTGAGAAAGTGAAACCCAGGTCCAGCGGCCAGTCAAAACGCTGGGAGGCATTTCCGCCTCCATGGCCATTGGTCTGAGTTTCAGACGTAATGGTAGTGCGCTGTTTTATGTTCTGCACAAACGCCGTGTTAGTAATGTTGAAGTCCTGGCGGCTGGAGAACTGAATATTCTGCCGGACATCGGTTTCAATCCGCCCGTGCGACGTACGAACAAAGCCTTCCACGCGGAAGATGCGCGACGAATCCACCGTGACTGAGCCCGTAATGGTTCTGTCCGGCGCGGTGTTGAGGTTTTCAACCACGCTGGGATTGGGTACACCGATCGTGTTGCGAGTCACTTCGCCGGTAACCTGGTTTGATCCATGGTCCTGGAATACGAGCAGCGTCGCCGTGGTGGAAAATCCGTTGTTCGCGCCAAATACGCTGACCGCGACCTGGTGCGGCTGTCCGTTGCTAAGCACACCGGCAAAAGGCGTGAGGTCGACACGATAAGGAGCGAAGTTCAGCGTCTGCACACCGGGGATTGGTCGCCACAGCAGCGGATCGATTCCGCCGGTGTATATCCAGGGATAGACGGGTGCAACGCCCGCCGGAGTGCCATCAATGGTGACCTGGCT
>DASXJO010000521.1:0-5371 GCA_036497385.1 Candidatus Angelobacter sp.
AAGGCTTACGTGATTATGTTTTCTGAGGCGATTGCCAATGAACTCAAGGGCAGCGGTGTGAGCGTCACGTGTTTTTGCCCCGGAGCTACTGCCACTAACTTTGCGGGTCGCGCCAATATGGAAGAGTCGCGACTGTTTAAATTCGGCGCGATGAAATCAAAAGAGGTGGCGCTGGCCGGCTATAAAGGGATGATGGCGGGAAAAGGCTTGGTAATCCCCGGGGTGATGAACAAAACCCTTGCCATGTCGGTACGATTCAGTCCGCGGAAACTCGTAACGGCAATTTCCAGGAGCCTGCAGGAAAAAGCAAAATAGCGTCCTGAAAGAGTTGCCACGCATCCAATTCATTGACTCGAAATAAATCAATTCAGGAGAACCAAAGATGGCAGTTTCATGGAACAAAGACATCGACACTGCGCTCAGCGAGGCTAAGACACAACACAAGGCCGTGCTTGTGGACTTCAGCGCCGCTCCGGCGTGAGGGGCATGCGCTCGGCTGGAAGCCGAATCGTACGCTGACCCGCAACTCGGATCTTTTATCGATCAGAAATTCGTGCCTATTGCAGTCCACATCAAGGAAAATCCTGCCGGTTTCCACCGCTTTGATTCAGTCTGGACGCCAACCGCCCTGGTGCTGGATGAAAACGGCAAAGAGCGGCATCGCATTGAAGGTTATCTGCCCAAAGATGAATTTGCAGCACAATTGCTGCTGGGACTTGCGCGCGTTGCCTTTATGCAGAAGAAATGGGCGGACGCGGAAAAGCTTTATGATGAAACTTCGCAGAAGTATCCCAACAGTGAAGCCGCGCCGGAATCTGTTTACTGGAAGGCCGTGAGCCATTACAAAGGCACAAATGACCACACGGTGCTGGGCGAAGTACCGAAGACGCTTCAGCAGAAATATCCCAATAGCGTTTGGGCAAAGAAGGCAATTCCCTGGGCCGCCTAGGGCTTTAATTCTGTCGCTTTGCTCCAAACCGCCAGCGCGCCTTGTCCGACAGGGTTTCTTCTGCGCTTGAGGCAAGCAGCTCGCCGCGCAAGTCGGGCTGGCTGCTATATCCCTGATGCCGCAGCCATTGGAGCGGCAGAGAGAATCTGCCGCTTCACATTTTCTGCCTGCAATAGATGTCGCCGTTGGTGCGCCATCATCCAGGGAAGCGCGGCGGCAAGTTTTGCGCGGAATGGGGATAACCGCTTTCCCACCTTGATCTTCGATAAAGAAAGACCCGCTGACTCTCGCATCAAACGCTCCCATTTATCTTGTGCCTTCAGAAAGTCCGGCAAAAGGCTTTCTGGATCATCGATCCGCGCAGGAGGACGAAGGTGTGGCGGCGCAAGTATTCTGAACTTCGGCGGCGGCTCGGCGATCCAGATCAGCAGGCGGCCCTTTAAACCAATATGAAATGGCCCGGCCCCCAATTTCTTTTCTTTCCTGCCTTGCGCCATGGCGCTTTCCATTAAGCGCTGCATGACAGCTGCCGTGACATTGAGATGAAGGATGCATTCAGCCACTGACCACTTGCCAGCTTGAGGCTGCGTGGTGAACTGTTCGGGCGTAAGTCCGACTAGCAGGGCTTCAGCGCGCTGGCGGGCTCCCTGGATTTCCTGAGCGCATCGATCTGAGTCAAAGATCATTGGCTGAACTCCTGCGCCGGAAGTGTATCACCAGAACAATCTCACGAGAGCTGTTCTAGCCAGCTTTCGCTACTCCCACTCAATTGTGCCAGGCGGCTTGGACGTGATGTCATACACGACGCGGTTGATGCCGCGAACCTCATTCACAATCCGGGTGGAGATGGCCTTGAGCACTTCATAGGGCAGCGGGACCCAGTCGGCGGTCATGCCATCTTCAGAATGCACGGCGCGAATGGCGCAGGTGTATGCATAGGTGCGCTGGTCGCCCATAACGCCCACCGACATCACCGGCAGCAGGACGGCAAATGACTGCCAGATTTGCGTGTAAAGGCCAGCGCGACGAATTTCATTCACGACGATGTCATCGGCCTCTTGAAGTACGGCAACCCGTTCCGGTGTGACTTCGCCCAGGATGCGTACGGCCAGTCCCGGACCGGGAAAAGGTTGACGTTGCAGAACTTCTTCGGGCATTCCCATTTCCCGGCCAATGCGCCGAACTTCATCCTTAAACAAGTCCTTTAAGGGTTCAATGAGCTTGAGCTTCATCTTGTCCGGCAGGCCGCCGACGTTGTGGTGAGACTTAATGGTCTGCGAAGGGCCGCGCACGCTGCGGGATTCAATGATGTCAGGATAAAGCGTTCCCTGCACCAGCCAGTCCACTTTGCCGATCTGCTGTTCCAGCCGGTGCGCTTCCTGATCAAAAACCTCAATAAATTCATTTCCGATGATCTTGCGCTTCTTCTCCGGGTCAGTGACGCCCGCAAGCTTGTTTAGGAAACGATCCGTGGCATCAACGGCAACCACGTTCAGACCGAGCCGGTCGCGCAGATTCTGCTGGACTTTTTCAAACTCATTTTTGCGCAGCACGCCGTTGTTGACGAAGACGGAGATCAGGCGGCGGCCAATGGCTTTATTGACCAGCATGGCCGCGACTGCGGAATCGACGCCACCGGAAAGCGCGCAGATGACTCTTCCCTGCTCGCCGACAGTCTGGCGGACCTGGCGAATGGTTTCGTCGATGAAGTGCTGGGGCGTCCAGTCCCCGCGCGCCCCGCAGATATTGACCACGAAGTTGCGCAGAAGGTCCACGCCGCGCTTGGTGTGATGGACTTCAGGATGGAACTGCACCGCCCATATCTTTTGCGACTCATTTTCCATGGCAGCCAGGGCATTGCTGCTGCGGGCGACCACGCTGAAGCCGCCCGGAAGCTCAAGGGCTTCGTCGCCGTGCGACATCCAGACATTGAGTGAAGGCGGCATACCTTCAAACAGCCGAGATTGACCCTTAACATTGATTTCCGCGTGGCCGTACTCGCGCTTGGGGCCGGGACGGACTTTGCCCCCGAGCTTGTGCGTGATGAAGTGCAGGCCGTAGCAGATGCCAAGCACCGGTAGCCCGAGAGCAAGCACGCGGTCATCCGCGGGCGGCGCGTCCTGATCGTAAACGGAAGACGGGCCTCCGCTCAGAATGATGCCTACAGGCCGGTAGCTCTGGATTTCACTCAGCGGAGCGGTACAAGGCAGGACAACGGAGAATACTTTGAGTTCGCGGATACGGCGCGCAATAAGCTGCGTATATTGCGAGCCGAAGTCGAGGATTACGATGGATTGTTCTTCCACGAACAATTATTCCCGATTCGCCGGAGCGTGTAAAGGTAAAAGAGCGTAAACGTAAATCTAAAGAGTCGGCGTGTTCTCAATGGGCAATGCGGAGGAAGTAGTGGCGACCAGCGTGGGGCCAGCAGCAGGGTCAACGTGAGCGGCAGCCAACGCGAGATATGCGGCCATTCTGGCCATGTAAAGGAAATCGGCGATGGCGAAGTAAGCCAACGAAACAATCATCAGGAGAATGAAATAGCTCTGCGGCGAAGAACCAACCATGCCTGAAGTAAGCCCGCAGATCGCCGTCGCGATCAGCAGGATGACGAGACGGAAAAGCAGAAATACGAAGCCGGTTCCGGCAAAGTCAGAGCGCTGCAGGCGGATGGCATGGCGGGCCTGACGCAGAGCGCCGCGAAAGCTTTGCCCTTCGCGACCAAAAATTGCAGCCAGCGAGAGATACCAGTTTACCGTCACCCAAAACGCGCCGATAAGCACCACCGAGGGCATCACCATCAGGTAATAAAGAAGAAGGTCCGGCCTGGGGCCGCGGGTGGCGATGAGTGCTTCGCCGAATGTAGTCGCAAACAACAAGACCACCGAGAACCAGCCAACGAATGCCCGCAAGAGCTGTAGCGCAAAAATACTCCAGAAATGAAGCGAGGTAAATCCCACGCGCAGCCGCTTTACGGTAACAAAACGGCCCAGCGCAGAGAGAATGCTCCAGAGAAGCGCGATTGTCAGAGGCACCGCAATGGCCGCAGCAATGATGACCTTGGCTCCCAGAAGCAACAAGACCGCCAAAATCAACTGAGCCATTCTTTGAGGATCGCGGCTGCCCCAGGCTGTATCCCATGCGTGGCCAACGTGCAAAGGGCCAAGCAGCCTCATGCCAACGCCGGCGACCAGGAGACAAGCCAGAATCGCAAATGACCAGCGCCAGAGAATTTCGACCAGAAAGATAGCCGGATCGCGCGTGACAGCGCTGAGGCCCTGCGTGATCGGGTTGGGCGTTTTAGACATGTTGCCTTTGCACTGAGATCATCGGACGACAACGTTGACGAGTTTGCCTGCAACAACAATCACCTTGGCCACCTGCTTGCCATCGGTAGCGGCTCGCACTTTTTCATCAGCAAGCACGCGCTCACGGACGCTATCTTCCGGAGTGTCCGCCGGAAAGACTATGTGGCTGCGAAGCTTGCCGTTGACCTGCACGGCGTAAGTGATTTCCTCTTCTTTGGCCAAAGCGGGATCGTAGGCCGGCCAGGGATAACGAAGAAGATTGTCGGTTTCACCCAGAACTTCCCACAATTCGGCGGCAAGATACGGCGCAAACGGAGCGAGCAAGAGCACAAGACGGCGCTGGACATCGGCCAGCAATGCGGCGGGAAAGTTCCCGGAACTGATTTCATCTTCCGCAGCGTAAAGCTGATTGACGAATTCCATGATGGCAGCAACAGAAGTGTTGAAGTGCCAGCGTCCTTGAAAATCTTCAGAGATGCGCTTTATGGTCTGGTGAAGCTTGCGCTCAATCTGCCGCGCCTTGGGTGAAAGCCCAGAAGATGATGCCGCACCCGCACCATTGCCAGAGGAAGTTTTGCCGGCAGCTCCGGCATTGCGCATGACAAAGCGATACGCCCGGCCCAGAAAGCGATGCACGCCCTCAACGCCAGCTTCCTGCCAATCAAGTTCGCGATCGGGAGACGTAGCAAAGAGCGCATACATGCGCGTGGAGTCTGCACCGAACCTTTCCACCATTTCATCCGGAGAGACCACGTTGCCTTTGCTCTTGGACATTTTTGCGCCGTCTTTGATCACCATGCCCTGGGTAAAGAGGCGCGTTGCCGGTTCATCATTATGGACAATGCCGAGATCGCGCATGAACTTGGTCCAGAAGCGCGAGTAGATGAGGTGCAAGATGGCGTGTTCAACGCCGCCAATGTACTGATCGATGGGAAACCAGTAGTCGACAGTAGCGGTATCCAGCGGACGGTCTGCGAGCTGCGCGTTGGTATAGCGGTAGAAATACCATGACGAATCGACGAATGTGTCCATGGTGTCCGTCTCACGGCGGGCAACGCCGCCGCATTTAGGACACTTGGCATTCACAAACTCAGGCACGCGTCCCAGCGGAGAC
>DASXJO010000522.1:0-2091 GCA_036497385.1 Candidatus Angelobacter sp.
CCGTTAAGGGCTTTTAGAACTCCGGCTTTAGCCGCTGGCCTTTTTCTTTTTTCCCGGCCTCGACGGGATGATTGACAAGCGATTGGCATCCGCCATCCACTCGATCCAGAGAAGTAGCATGCTTTATCTCGATTTTCAAAAGGGAGAAAGGCGTCCCGAGGGGACGCCTTTTTGTTCACGGCTTGTTGTCACGATTATCTCTTCGTAGCAAATAACCCAAACAGAGACGCAGCACTGCTGCGTCTCCTGATTTTGTAATTTGTGATGAAGCAGGAAGATGCGTCCGCTCAAAGCACGCCTTCTTTGTTTTCGCGATGCTCTTTTTTTAGCGATAACTGCTATGGTCTGTCTTCCTGAGCAAGTCCGAACGAACCATCGGGAGTGAGGGCGCGTCGAAGGACCCCGAGACTGTATCCTCTGCCATACTGCATCAGGGAGTTCTCTCGACGAATCTCCGAGTTCACGCGTTGCCTCCTCTCCTGATCTCCGCGTCTCTGGTGTTGAAATCCCATCTGCGCTCGTCCGCTAAATCTGCGGCAAAATGCCTCCGTGTTCCCTGGTCTGCCTGAGCGAGCTTCGTCGTCATTCGATCCCCAATTGTTCGGTCACCGTGACCTTGCCGCCGCGACACTCAGAGCGCCGTAGGCGCCAAATGAGTTAGCCCAGCCCGAGGCGAGCGGGCACGGCGCGACTGAAAAATCTCAGCGTTTATCGGCACGCTGTCAACACTAATGCTTTGCCCGGGGCTCAATGCTCACGATCTCGCCCATTAGCACTTGCAGATCGAGCTTTACCGGCAGTGAAAGCATTTCGCCGGCGCGCAGTTCTATCGTTTGAGGCAAGCTCCGCAGGCCGCCCAGTGCCGATACCGTCATCTCATATCGCGCGGCTCGCAGGCCCGAAAGCACTAACCGGCCGTGATGATCTGTCCTGCCATGAAGCGTTTGTTTCCGGGATGGTTCTTTTAACGTCACCTCGCCGTTGGCAACCGGCTCGCCGGCCGGACCAACCACTCCAAGACTAAGTCCGGCACTGCTCACGTTGGTCTGCGTGTAGGACTGTGCAAATAACGGCAATCCTGCGGTGAAATTCACGGCGAGGAAGGCAAAGACCGCACCGGCGATGCGCGAAATCCGCCGCGTGACTGCCTGCAGCCCGACCGGGCAGTTTTGCGTCAGCACCGTGCCGTCCCCGCGCTGATACATTCGTCCGCACAACCGCCCTTTGCGGCTTGCCACAAGGGCGCGGATTTCAGTCTCGGTAAACGCCGCGAGGTTATAGACATTCAGGTTGCAGGCATCGCAATGGCGTACACGGTCATCACCCTGCATCTGTTCCCAATCAGCCGAGCACGGCGACGCTACACGAATGTTATCGATCATAAGCAGATCCAGTGAACAAAGCTAGAATGGGAAATCAGCACCTTTCTTGCACGGATTTCCCGTTACTTGTTTGCCGGCAAAAGTCCTCCAACGGGGTTTTTCTCAGGGTCGTGAATCGATGACGCGCCTGACACGAACCATGCCCTTCACTTCCGATCAGCGCTCATCCGCGCCGATCTGCGGCAAAAGGCCCTTCTCCGCGTCTCCGCGCCTCCGCGGTGTGCTTTTCCTGTTCACCCGCGATTTTGGCAATCTCTTTTCTCAGCTCCACTACCTCAATCCACTCCGGGCACTCCGGCCAGTTGTGTATCCAGCACACAATCACGTCGCACTTCTTCGGGTCGTGCCCGTGCCGCACAAAGTTCTTGCTTTCAAACTCCACTTCCACGTTCTGGTCCTGCCACTGGCCTTTGGCCATCTCCCGTACCGCCACGCAATCCGGAAACGCCACCTGCCACCGCTTCACCGCAAATCCCAGCCGTCCTGCCATTACGCCAAACGCAAACAGCACCCCGGCTTCATTGGTCGGCGCATGCGCCATTCCCGGCATCAGCAGCGGATCGCCATACACCGCGCGGTCCATCATCAGCGGACACCGTCGCCCCTGCTTTCCGCTTTTGGCCGTGCGCTTTATCTTTTCTTCCAGTTCCGCAATGCGCCGCAATACGTCTTTCCACTTCGTCTCAATCTTTTCCGCCCGCGCAAACTT
>DASXJO010000523.1:0-2963 GCA_036497385.1 Candidatus Angelobacter sp.
GTTGAATGGCTTGCCGCTGCCGTAAGGCACAATGCCGAAAGCTCCGTCAGACACGTTGTAAAGCAGCGTTCCGTCAGGCTCAGAAAGATGGATGATGACCGTCGAATCATTCGGCGCATCAACGCGCTCAATCAATTTGTATGTCGTTGTCTTCAGCGTAGTCAGCGATCCGTCGCGCACGCTGTCCAGCGTCCACTTCACGTCGCGAGAGGTCAGCGGGCGCCCATCGTGAAATTGAATTCCCTGCCGCAGGTGGAAAATGTACGTCTTGGGATCAGGTATTTCCCACTTCTCCGCCACCCACGGAACCATGTTGAAGTGCTCGTCGCGATGCACCAATGGATCAAAAATCAACTCGTCAATGCGCTCCGATTGCGCATCTGTGCCCACCCGCGGATCAAGGTTGGTGGGACTGCTTTCAATGATCATCACCAGCGTGTTCGCGTCCGGGCGCTTGGAACAGGAGAGCAGACTTGCACACAGTAAAACTAGAACAAGATTCCACCACAGAGAACACAAGGGAACACGGAGAAAACTGGACTCAATGGACTGCTTGCTCTGTGCTCCTCTGTGTCCTCTGTGGTTAAACATAAGAAACTTTTCCCAACACAGCGGGTCGCTTCGCCCCCGTCGCGGACGGCACATTACCCGGCAAACCATTAAATGTCTGGTAAGCCAGCAGCGCAAATGCCACAGCTTCCTTGGCTTGGCTGGGAATGCCAAACTCGTCAGAATGCCGGATCCAAAGTCTCATGTTCTCAGCTTCTTTTTTAAGCATGTCCATTAGTGTTGTATTTTTTGTGCCGCCGCCGGAAACCACCCAGTCGCGATAGTTGCTCTTTGGCAGCACGAAGCTCTTCAGCGCCTGCGCCATCGACCCGGCAGTCAACGCCGTTGCCGTAGCGATCACGTCTGCGTTGGACGCCCGGCCGCAGCGACGCAGAAAAACCTGGGCGTATTCGCTGCCGAATTCCTCGCGGCCCGCAGTCTTCGGCGGCTTCTGTTTGAAGTAAGCTGCATTCAATGACTGCTCAAGCACCTGCTGAAGAACCGATCCTTTGCGCGCAACCACTCCACCGCGGTCATAATCTTTCTTGAACAGCATCTGCATGAGCCGGTCAATTACCATATTGCCCGGACCTGTATCAAAAGCGACAAGGTCATCCGGCGTGCCGCCGGCAGGAATCGCAGTGAGGTTGGCAATCCCGCCGATATTTTGGACGATGCGTCCTTTATTGGCCGAACGGAAGATTGCATAGTCGAGCAATGGAACCAGCGGCGCACCTTTGCCGCCCGCGGCCATGTCTGCCGGTCGAAAATCCGACACCACCGGCACGCCCAGCCTGGTTGCGATCACGGATCCCTCGCCGGTCTGCCATGTGCACGCGATGTTTTTTCCCAGGTAAGGAGCGGCTGTGCCCTGATGATAGATGGTCTGGCCGTGGCATCCCACCAGATCGATTTTGTTCTGGCCCGATTTCTTTTGCGTTTTGCTCACCGCTTCAGCGTAGAACTCGCCCAGCCGGAAATTGAGCCGCGAAAGTTCCGCAACGCTGATTTTGCTGGCATTCATCGCCGCCAGAACGGCCTTGCGGATCGCTGGGGGATACTCCGTCTGCTCATGCAGCAGCAGATCGAAGCTGAGATATGAGCCGCGGCCCTGAATGCTCACCACCGCCACATCAACACCATCGGCGGACGTCCCGCTCATGACCCCGGCGACAATCAAACGTTGATCTCCCGCACGGTGTGCAGCCGGTCATCAATTACTTCACCCCCGACGATACGCGTGAAATCCGTGACGATCTTTTTCAGCTTATCTACGACTTTGGCTTTGGGTTCGGCGGAAAAGCCACGCAGCTCACGGCAGCGCTTCTTATATCCCATTACGCGCTGCGCCGCCTGGGTTACATGCTCTGCGAATTTGCGGTCGCGCTCCGCAGTGCGCAACACGGCTTCAAAGCCGCGCCACACCAGCTCCTGGTTATGGCACACCAGGAACATGTCGGCACCGGCGCGCAGGGTCTCCACCGCCACATCTTCAATTTCGCCGGTGGAAAGAACGCCGCCCATCTCCAGATCGTCAGAGATAATCAGGCCCTTGTAGCCAATCTTTTTGCGCAGCACGTCCTGCATCCATTTCTTTGAGAGCGACGCAGGCACCTTATTATTGGTGACCTCCGGGTAGGAAGCGTGGGCCACCATGACAAAAGGAATTTGCGAACGCAGCTCGCGGTACGGAAGCAAATCTTCCGCCCACATGGCTTTCCAGCTCTTCTGTACCACCGGCATCTCATGGTGGCTGTCCAGATTGCCTTCGCCCAGGCCGGGAAAGTGCTTGCCGCAGCCGAGCACTTTGGAATCCTTCAGTCCACGCAGAAACGCCCGCGCATAAGCAATCGTTTCTTTGGGATCAGCCGACGCCGTGCGGCTGGTGAGCACCGAACGTGAAGCTTCAAATCCAAGGTCGAACACTGGCGCAAAATCCGTGTTGAAGCCGAGCGCCCGCGCTTCCAGCCCCAGGATTTTGCCATGCATGCGGAAGAGCTTGCGATTGCCGGTGGCAAATACCTGCTCTACAGACGGCGCTGGAGCAATGACTTTTTTCAGCCGATCAACGGTGCCGCCTTCAAGATCCACACACAGAAACATCGGCACGGGGGTTGTGGCTTGCGAGTCGCGCAGCAAGCGCCATGTCTGCCTGGGCTCTTCAATGTTGCGCGCGAACAAGATTACACCGCTGGGCTGTAGGGTGCTCAGCGTGGTGCGCAGCTTGCTGTCAACGGCCAATCCGTCATAGCCAAGGATGAGCAACTGGCCAACCTGCTGGCGAAGATCCTGTGAGGTGCTTTTTGCCATGCCAAGTCGATTATACGAATTTCAGGGACGATCCACGCCAATGGCAGCCAGCTTGATAACAAGGATCGCCTATAGCTGTTTCTTCAATTCATGCAGCAGGTTCA
>DASXJO010000524.1:0-2209 GCA_036497385.1 Candidatus Angelobacter sp.
TGTACTCCTGTCGCTCTAAAACCTTAGCAATTAGCAGCTAGCTTTTTCTAGAATCCCGAGCGGAGCGAGGGATCGCTACCGAAATAAATACATTTCAGGTCTGTGTGCCCTAAGAGAGCTTTGTAGCCATAGGGCCCCCTCGCTTCGCTTCGGGGTTGCAGAAAAGCTATTTGCTAATTGCTATTTGCTCTTCCTGTCTTTCACTCGAATCACAAATTTCAGCCCTGACCATGTTTCGTCGATCGCGCAGACCTTTACATCCACTAGCCCGCACTCTAAACCGACGCGGCGGACGATGTCTTCCGTCAGGTCCGTTGGGCGTCCGCTGGCTTTCTTGGGCCAGCCGATCCAGAGCATGCCATCGGGAACCAGCGCAGCAGAGAGCCTACCGAAATCTTTCTGCAACTCAGCTAGCCGGTCAGTGAAATAAACAACAACGTTGGCATTACCGGAAACTCTCTCCGCCGTCTGCGTGCCTTCAGGGAGCTTGCCCAGGTCTTTGATGAAGCTGGCCGGATGGTTGCGCAGGATGATCCGATGACCGGGTTTGATCCCGATTTTCTGGATGAGCGGCGTTCCTGAATAGCCTGCCATGTTGTTTTTTGGCGCACTCAATTCGCGGGAGCTGATGCGCCCACCTTCTCCGGCACAGACGAGAGCTCCTCAACGGTGAAATTCTCATTGGTGTAAATACAGATCTTTCCCGCGATCTTCATGGCCTCTTCGGCGATCTTGCGCGCCGGAAGCTCAGTGTTCTCAATCAGGGCGCGGGCCGCAGCCAGCGCGTAAGAACCGCCGCTGCCGATAGCAGCTACTCCACCGTCGGGCTCAATCACATCGCCGGCGCCGCTGATAAGAAATGTGAGAGTGTTGTCGGCCACTAGCAGCAATGCTTCCAGGTGGCGCAGCATCTTGTCCGTACGCCATTCTTTGGCCAACTCAACCGCCGCGCGACCCAGATTGCCATGGTATTGCTCCAGCTTGGCTTCAAACCTTGAGAACAGAGAGAAGGCATCTGCCGTGGATCCGGCAAAGCCTGCCAAAATCTTGTCGTTATAGAGCCGCCGGATCTTGCGGGCCGTGTGTTTGATTACGCCTTCGCCCAGCGTGACCTGGCCGTCTGCGGCCATCACGACGCTATTGCCTCGGCGTACGCACACGACCGTGGTTGAGCGGATTTTTGCCGTGTTTGCGGCAAGCTCTTTTGTTGCGGAGATTACTGATGGTTTCGATGACATGAGGACAATTCTTGATTATACAGCGATATAGATGGCGTCGCTGCCCGGAGGGACTCGGGTTCACTCAATCTTAGCTACCTAGCCGGCGTCCGCATTCAAGAGAGTAGGATGTATATGCAATTCGAGGAGGGGAAGCATGTTCAAGAAAGCCAAGATACTCATTGCGGCGATTGTGATTTCGTCGTTCCTGGGCGGAGCGGTTCCCGCACCGGCGATGGACCGCGATCACGATGGCGACAGAAAATGCGAGCAACAGATCCACAATGCCGAGCGCAAGCTGCAAGAAGCGGAACGCAAACACGGAGAACACAGCCGCCAGGCGCAAAGCAAGCGTCGTGACTTGGAAAACGCCCGGGCACGCTGCCATCGTGGCGACCGCGATCATGACCGCGACCACGACCACGATCACCACTAAACTCCGCTAACGAAATAATGCTTTTCATGGGCCAGGCTTCCTGCCGTCTGGCCTTTTTCTTTTTTCCGTTTCCTTGTGGCTTTTCGCGCAAACAGGGGTTTGATAAATTCTCTGCATGGCAAAGAAGGTCCCTTTGGGAATTCGCGGGCAGGCGGAAGAAACCGTTGAGCACAAGCACACGCTCAATCACCATAATGACAAGCTGCCGCCAATTTATTCCACGCCCAACATGATTGGACTAATGGAGTGGGCGGCAGCGAACGCCATGCTGCCGTTCCTGGACGAAGGCGAGATCAGCGTGGGAACGGCCATCAACATCGAGCATCGCGCGCCCACCACGATTGGCGACCTGGTAAAGACTGAGGCGGTGCTGGAGTCGCACGATGAGCGGTTCTACATTTTTCGTGTGACCGCACACAACGGCAAGGCCGAGATCGGGCGTGGAACGGTAACGCGGGCGATTGTGAATCCGGCGAAGGTGGCGGAGCGGCACGCCAAGCGTTGACATCGCGAACATGGCTTGTCTTCTGAAATCCCGAGCAAAGCGAGGGATCCA
>DASXJO010000525.1:0-3877 GCA_036497385.1 Candidatus Angelobacter sp.
CGAGACTAAGCCGAGTGAAGGCGAGAGGCCGCTGCAACAGTGGCGATTCAGCCATCGATTCGAATGCAAGAATTGCCACATCAAGTATGAAGAGCCGGAGCCGCCGCTGTTTTCATTTAACAATCCTTTTGGCGCGTGCCCCAGGTGCCAGGGATTTGGCAACACGAGTGATTTTGATTTGAACCTGGTGATTCCGGACGTGACGAAGACGCTGAGTGAAGGCGCGATTGAGCCGTTTACCAAGCCGAAGTATCGTCCGTGGCAGGCGGAGTTGCGGAAGTTTGCGCGGCAGGCCGGCGTGCCGTTTGACGTGCCGTGGCAGGACTTGAGCGCGGATCAGCGGGAGCTGGTGATTGAAGGCGAAGACAAATTTCCCGGCATACAGGGATTTTTTGCAGCGCTGGAACGCAAGAAATATAAACTGCATGTGCGCGTGTTTTTGAGTAGGTATCGCGGGTACGCGCAGTGTCCGGAGTGCGGCGGAGGCAGGCTGCGTGCGGACGCGCTGCAGGTGAAGATTGATGGCAGGAATATTCGCGAGCTGACGCAGTTGACGGTGGAAGCGGCGGCAGAATTTTTTAAGACGCTGATATTGTCGGCGGAGAAGGCGGGGATTGCGGGAAAAATTCTGGAGCAGATTCAGGAGCGCTTGAAGTTCCTGAACGACGTTGGGCTGGAGTATCTGACGCTGGATCGGTTGGCGTCAACGCTGAGCGGCGGCGAAGCACAACGCATTCAGCTGGCGACATCGCTGGGATCGCGGCTGGTGGGCGCGTTGTACGTGCTGGATGAGCCGTCGATTGGGCTGCATAGTCGCGATACGGCGCGGCTGGTGTCTATCCTGCATGAGCTACGGAATTTGGGGAACACGATTCTGGTAGTAGAGCACGATCCTGAAGTTATGCGCGCGGCAGATTTGATCCTGGACCTGGGGCCCGGCGCGGGCGAAAACGGCGGGAAAGTGATGGCATCGGCGACGTATGAGCAGATCAAGGGGATGCCGCAGTCGCTCACCGGGAGATATCTGAACCAGGAGCTGCGGATACAGATTCCGCGGGATCGTCGAACGCCGGGCGTCCCCATGATAAGGATAGAAGGAGCGCGGGCGCATAATCTGAAAAATATCAACCTGGAAATTCCGCTCGGCATGCTGGTGGCGATTACGGGCGTGTCGGGATCGGGGAAATCAACGCTGGTGCATGACGTTTTGTATCAGGCGCTGGCCGCGGAGAAGGGTATCACTGCCGGCATGGGCCCCGCCGCAAGCGGATTTAAGCGCGTCACCGGCGGCCAATATATTGCCGATATAATTTTGGTTGATCAAAGTCCCATAGGCCGGACTCCCCGCAGTAATCCTGTAACTTATATCAAGGCGTTCGACGCAATCCGCGAAGTGTTTGCGTCTGTCGCCGAATCGCACAAGCATGGATTTGGAGCGGGGCACTTCAGTTTCAATATTCCCGGTGGACGATGCGAAACCTGCCAGGGCGACGGCACCGTGACCGTGGAGATGCAATTCCTCGCCGATGTCGAACTCATCTGCGAAGACTGCAAAGGCACGCGCTATAAGCCGCAGATCCTCGATGTCCGTTATAAGGGCAAAAACATTCATGAAGTCCTGAACCTCACGGTGCGTGAGTCGCTGCAATATTTCTCCGGGCATCCCAAGATCACTGACAAGATGCGCGTGTTGGAGGAAGTTGGTCTCGGCTACCTGCGCTTGGGACAGTCGGCCACTACGCTGAGCGGTGGTGAAGCGCAGCGCATGAAGCTTGCGGCACATCTTGTCCCCAGTGGACGCGCGCAGGGCTTTGATCCTGCAACGCCAGAGGAAAAAGAGCAGCGCAAGCGGGCTCGCGCCGGTAAAGGTGCGCTCTATATTTTCGACGAGCCCACCACCGGTCTCCACTTTGATGATGTAAGTAAGCTCCTCGCCGCATTTCGTAAGCTGATTGACGCCGGCGGGTCTGTGCTCTGCATTGAACATAATTTGGATGTCGTCAAAGTTGCGGATTGGGTGATCGATCTCGGTCCTGAAGGCGGCGGCCGCGGCGGGCAGATTGTGGTGGCCGGCCCGCCCGAAGTAGTAGCAAAATCAGCAAAATCCCACACCGGAAAGTGGCTGGCGCGCATCTTAAAGAGCGAGAACTCTGGATCGAATGGGCATCACTAAAACTATCGCCGCTGCGTTGCTGGCAAGCCTCGCTCTGCCCGCGCTCGCGCAGACGCGACCCGCGCACAAACCGAATCCGCAGGCCGCAGCTGAAGAACGCGCCGCAGACGCTCTCAAAGATGCAGAGTCTCTTCTGCAAAAGAAGCAGTACCCGCAGGCTGAAGAAAAGCTGCGTGCGCTCATCGTCACTCAGTCAGAAAATCCCCAGGCATGGTTCGATCTCGGATTCGCTCAGAGTCATCAAGGCAAGACCAATGAAGCCACCGCGTCGTATAAGAAAGCTACGCAACTCGATGCCAAGTGGTTTGAAGCGCAGCAGAATCTCGGACTTGCCCTGGCCAAGTCCGGAGACCTCATTGCCGCCGCTACCGCTCTAAAAACCGCAGTCAAGCTCAAGCCGACCGTCGGCGGTCAGCAGGCTCTCGTGGCGGCATGGCTTGCACTTGCCCAAGTTACAGAAGACAACCATCCGCAGGAATCTCTTGCTGCCTACCAGAAAGCAGCTGAACTCGATCCCACAAACTCTGAAGCCCAACTCGGCATTGCCCACATGACGGAACGCTCCGGTACCGCCGCCGCTGCCGAGCAACAATATCTCAAGCTTGCTGAAGCTGGAAACAATGACAGCATCGAACGCCTGATCGGTCTGTATCTCAAGCAGAAGCGCTATGCCGATGCAGAAGCCTGGCTGCACAAATATATTGCAGCCAATCCACAGAACACCGCAGCGCAACTTCAGTTAGGCAAGCTGCTGGCCGGGGAAAGCAAACCTCAGGAAGCCATCGCCACACTTGAGCCGCTGTACAAAAGTTCTCCCGATCCCAAACTCGCTCGTGATCTCGCCAGCCTTTATTTGGAAACCAACCAATACGCCGCCGCCGCCGACCTTCTTCGTCCGCTGATCCAGCAGAGCCCAACGGACGCGCAGCTTCATCTCGACTACGGCACTGCTCTCATGCATCAGCTTAAGTATTCTGAAGCGCAACCGGTATTGCTTAAAGCAGTCCAGCTCAACCCAGGCATGGTCCAAGCCTATTCCGATCTGGCCTACGCCGCGGAACAAAACAAAAATTATGAACTCACCATCCGCGTTCTAGATGCGCGGGCCAAGCTGCAGTCTGAAACTCCGGGCACATATTTTCTCCGCGCCACCGCTTACGATAATTTAAGGATGTACAAACCTGCCGCGGCAAACTATAAGCTTTTTCTGGGGGTTGCGGCCGGCAAATTCCCAGACCAGGAATTTCAGGCGCGCCACCGGCTCAAGGCAATTTTACCCGACTAAACAATGTCCAAATTCTTTTCCATGCTCATCCTGCTCTCGTTTGCGCTCGCGGCCAACGCAGAACAAAAGACCGTCGACCAGCTCAAGACCGAAGCTGAGCACGCTGAGCCTAGCCAGCGGGGCCGGCTCTATGCTGAGATATCAGACAAGATGGTGTCAGTCGCAGACAAGCAGTTTACTGATGGCGAATCCGTCAAGGGTCATGCCACCGTGCAGGAAATTTTGCAGTATGCCATCAAGGCGCACGATCTTGCCATTGAGACGCGCAAGAAGATGAAAGAGACGGAAAAATCTCTGCGTGAATGTCACCGCCGCCTGGACAATATGAAGCGCACACTGGCTGCGGAAGACCGCCCCAGAGTTGAGGACGTGGAAAAGCAATTGGAAAAGCTGACCGAGGAAGTACTTGAATCCATGTT
>DASXJO010000526.1:0-2753 GCA_036497385.1 Candidatus Angelobacter sp.
CCATCCACCATGGGATTCATGGGCACAGAAACTTTCAACGCCGGATGTGGATTCACCAGCGCCATCAGCGGCAGAAATCCGTCATAAGAAATTCCCAGAATGCCCACCTTGCCGTTGCATTCAGGTACGTTCTTCACCAGCCAATCAATCGTGTCGTACGTGTCGGTCGCGTGGTCCACCGGCGTCGGGTTTTGCGGCCCATGCAGCGGACGGTTCATCACGTAGTCGCCTTCGGATCCGTATTTTCCGCGCACATCCTGTACCACGCGAATGTAACCGCCTTCCACAATCACTTCCGTGGCGTTGTCATAGCCCCAGAGCGTGGGCCCCAGATGGGAACTGTGAGCGTGCGTGGTAAGTTCGTCCGCGCTGTAAGGCGTGCGCGTCAGCAGGATTGGCGCATGCTTTGCCTTGGTGGCGCTCCGCGGCACCAGAATCACCGTATGCAGCTTCACGCCGTCGCGCATTGGGATCATCACTTCGCGGCGCTCATAGTCAAAGGTCGCGGTGGCTTCCTTCAGGTTGCCAGGCGTTTCGCTGGGATAGTTAGGATATTTCGGCGGTGTGACTGGCTCATTCGTCTGCGCTTGCGACGAACAGATGCCGAGCAGGGCAAACAGCGTGACAGCAAACAGGGGCAGCGGGGAAAAACGTTTCAGTATCATGGCGACCGCGATTATAGCGGTTTTTCCTGAAATCTGGACCTTGAGCTTTTTGCGACGGGGAGAGGTCCCTGTAGTTGACTTGCTCAAAGGACACAAAATTGGACCGCTGATTTAAACTGTTTGCTGGCTTAACCCCACCTGAAGAGCGCCGCGACGATAGTGATCCTTCGCACGCTCGGGATGAAAAAATGTTCTACCTCCTCAAAACTGAACCCACCGTTTATGGCTTTGCCGATCTGCAAAAAGAGCAGTCCACCATCTGGGACGGCGTCACCAATCCAGTCGCTGTGAAGAACCTCCGCGGCATGAGCAAAGGCGACAAACTGGTGATCTACCACACCGGCGACCAGAAAAGTGCGGTCGGTACAGCCACGGTTGAAGCGGTCGATGCCGCTGATCCAAAGGTGCCCAAGGTCAGAATCAAAGCCGGCAAGCTCATCTCTCATCCCGTGACCTTGGCTGATATTAAGATCAGCGAGCTGTTTGAAGGCTCAGCGCTGGTCCGCCAGGGACGGCTCTCTGTTGTTCCGCTGAGCAAAGAGCAGTATGACTGGCTCACTGGACACTAGATGATTGTGACCATGCCCGTCCGGCATATTGGCATTGGGCCTTGGTGGTACGAGCGCTGGGAAAGGCGCCGAAGCGAAGAAATAAGGTCGACGGGTGATCGGAAAAGCGGGAGGCTTACCGCGGATCAACGCGGATGGGCGCGGATCGGGAAAAGGACAAATCTTCACCACTGATGAACACCGATGACACTGATCTGAATTGGGAGATCGAAACCCTTTTCGCCGCAGATTGCGCAGATGAGCGCGGATCAGGCGGACTGGCGGCGCAATTCCGGGAACGTCCTGATGGCATGAACAAAGTGCTGAAGGCACAATGAGGCCCGGCGTTCCAATCCTGCGGTAGAAGTTATAACAATGACACGATATGTGGGCTGGAGACAATGACTGCAGTTGGCAATTTCTTGCAGGACGCGATCTGAGCCGGAAGTCCAAAGAGGAGAGCAGTCAGTAATTCTTTCGCCGGATTTCAAGGTGAACTGAGAAGACGACGCGAGCTGAGGGTGATGTTGCATGGCCGAAGTACCTCGTTACCCGAGACAATACCGCGTCCACGATGCGGTTTTCAGCTTGTTTTTAATGCAAGCGGTGACTTCAGTAATTGAAACGCTGGGCAACCGGAAGTCACAACAGCACCTACCACGGAGGCGCGGAGAGTATAGATCGGGTGATCGCGCGTGATCGGGTGATCCGGTGATCGGAAAAACGGGAGCTTACCGCGGATTAACGCGGATGGGCGCGGATCAGGAAAACCGAAATCTCACCACTGATGAACACAGATGACACTGATCTGAAATAGGGAGAGGCTTGAATGTCATGATCAACGAAAGCAATAGCTTGCACTGAGTTTGTCGATTGGATGAGTGTCATGCATTGCTGTCCAATTACTGCTGGACTGTGGCCGTTGAGATCAGCGGAGCCGATTCCTCGGTCCCCTCACGGAAGCACTGCACAATTGAAGACGCTCGTAAGGTTCAGCCCCCTCGGAACAGCATGTCGCTGTGTTGGCAGCGTGGCACCAAGATAGTTCAGCTCGGAATGTCTGAAACGAAAAGCAGGACGGCGATGCGGGTATGTGCGACGCTGGTTGCACGATGACGAAGGTTCCAAATCGGGAAAAAAGGTTGGCAATAAAGGCCACTGTACCAAAAATAGTTTTCAGTGTCTCAGCGGGTTTAGTAGTATGGACGCCAGTCGCGATAGGCAAGTAACGGTATAGGCTCACTACCGCTCTAAGTTCGACGTTAATTCAAACGGCCACCAAAATCGGAAATCAGGAGATTCATCCATGGTAAGGAACACGTCACGCCGCGTGAATGTTTCGTTGCATCGGTACGCCCGATGATGCAGACGGGACATGGAGTGGCGCAGTGCTTGTCCGACCAGAGATGGATTTGAAATTCCGCCGAGGCGGGGCGTTTTGAAACCGTGACTGTGATGGCGACCGGCGCCGAATCGCGCTCTTAAGGGAATATTCTTCCGGCTTTATATGTTGGGCTTTATTTTATAGGGCTTTAACTAT
>DASXJO010000527.1:0-1900 GCA_036497385.1 Candidatus Angelobacter sp.
CGCTTCAACTTCCAGCAGATGCACTTAAACGATGAAGTCTGGCTGCTGCGACGCTTGTATATCAACGGCGGAGCGCGGATCGCGCTGCTCAAGAATGAAGCGATTGAGCAGGAAGATATTTTTTCCAACTACAAGAAATTCAGCTCCACATTTACCATCCTGCCGGGCGTGAAAGAAGTGCCACCGGAAGAAAAGCAAAAGTAACACGCGTTAGCGCGCCGCAAGCCTCACCCTAAAACATGAAAATGTAGTTGTTCGCCGGGGAGTTGTCATTCGTGATTCGCCTGCCTAATATCCTTTGCCCTTTAGTTCGGTATAGAACATACAGCCAACTCCCCTGACGCATATCATCAGAGTACAACTTCATACGCATGCAAGCGGAAGTCCTTGCGCGTTGAGGTGCCTGGTTCTTGCAGAAGACCATGCGATCAGTGCGAAGGAGAATGATGGCTGCAGCGATCGAATCCCGGAGCATGTACAGAAATCGAATCCTCGCTTCATTGCAGAGGGCGGAAATAATGCGCCTGGCTCCGCATTTGTTGCCGCTGGATCTTCCGTCGGGGAAGACGCTACTGGATCCTGGACAAGAAATTACATACGCATATTTCCTGGAGACAGGCCTTGCCTCAGTGGTGGTGGCCATGGCGAACGGAAACATGGTGGAAACGGGAATCACCGGGAATGACGGAGTGGTAGGGTTCTCCCTGTTACTGGGCACCAGAGCTATGCCGACCCGCACATTTATGCAGATCGCGGGCAAAGGTTTCAAGATTAAAGCGCAGCATCTTGTCGACGAGTTTGAAAAGTCCGGCACTTTACATAAAAAGATTAACCGCTATGTTCAGGCGAACCTGGTGCTCACGGGACAGACTGCGGCTTGCAATCGGCTACATGACATTGCAGAGCGCCT
Source organism: Candidatus Angelobacter sp. (assembly GCA_036497385.1). Taxonomy (GTDB): domain Bacteria; phylum Acidobacteriota; class Terriglobia; order Terriglobales; family Acidobacteriaceae; genus Angelobacter. The sequence continues at coordinate 911 of DASXJO010000527.1, forward strand.
GGCGCGCTGGCTGCTGATGTGCCATGACCGCATGGAATCTGACACGTTCTCAATTACTCACGAATTCCTCGGGCACATGCTGGGAACGCCACGATCGACGGTGACGCTGGCAGCGGGAATTCTGCTTAAGGCCGGACTCATTGATTACTCGCGCGGAAAAGTTACTATCAAGGACCGGAAAGGCCTGGAAAAGATGGCCTGCGAGTGTTACCAGACGATTCGAAAAGAGTTTGACCGGCTAGGAATCTCTTCAGTCCAAGTAATGCGGAATGAGTGAGACTGAAGGAGCACTGCTGCCAGGCACGTGGCTGGATAGATAACTGGGCATCGCAAATATGAAAACGGCGCTCTTGCGAGCGCCGTCTTCTTTGCGGGGAGGGTACAACAAACTATTGGTTTACGGGAATCTTAATGATCTTTTTCTGAATCGCGTACGTCACTAATTGCGCCTTGTTGTGAATATCAAGCTTGCGCATCAGGTTGAACTTGTGTGCTTCCACGGTTTTCACGCTCAACCCCAGGATCACGGCAATTTCCTTTACCGAGTTTCCTTCCGCCAGCAGCTTCAGGATTTCCCTTTCTCGCGGCGTCAACGTCGATATCCGTGGCCGCATCCTGGTATCGCGCACGCGCGACCTGAAATCCTCCACCAGTTTGCCGAGCACCTGAGAGCTCAGGTATTTCCCGCCCTTGTAGACGTCCTTGACCGCCGTTAGCAGCTGCGGCGCGGGCGTATCTTTCAGCACGTAGCCCGACGCGCCGACTTCCAGGCACTGCACCAGATAATCTTCATCTTCATACATGGTCAGGAAGAGGATCTTCGTTTCCATGCGGTTTTTCTTGATCTGGCGCGCCGACTCAAACGACGACAGTCCCGGCATCCCGATATCCATCAGCACGATGTCCGGCCGCAGTTCGCGCGCTTTTTCCACGGCTTCTCCGCCATCGGCAGCTTCGCCCACGACCTCAAAATCGCTTTCGCTTTCCAGC